>NZ_JAQKGP010000116.1:0-384 GCF_027956525.1 Agrobacterium sp. ST15.13.013 | reverse complement strand
GGCTGTAATAACGGCAGGCGACGAGGTACACGGAAACCGACGCGACGACCATCCACAGGGCACTGACGTGCTCACCGCGGCGCAGGGCGACGACTGAGAGGCAAAATGCCCCGATGATTCCGAGAATCACCCAGGGTATGTGCTTGAATAGTTTTTTGGTATCCATAGTAAAACCTGGCGTTAATTAGATGAATAATTGGCCGAAGCCGTCTGGTTTTAAGTAAGGGTTGATGGAGGTATTGATTAGCTAGGCTGCCTCCGATCTTGCCAGAACAGCGCGCGCGTAAAGTTGGGTAAATCGGTGAGTGGTTGTATAGGGGGTTAAGCGGTTACTTGCGGGGGTCAGCGGTTAGATATGAGTACGAGAGCGCGTAAATGTGTGAT
>NZ_JAQKGP010000115.1:0-391 GCF_027956525.1 Agrobacterium sp. ST15.13.013 | reverse complement strand
CGCCAGCCTGCGCGCGTTTCATAATTCTCCCTCGGTTGAAGCGCTGATTTCACAATGTGATTTCACACTTGTTGCCGGTTCCCGGCTGCGCAGCAACGAAACGCGCTCGTGGACGCTGGAACTGCCCACGCCGCGGGTGCAGATTGATATTGACCCGGCGGCGGCCAGCCGTAACTACTTGATGGACAATACCCTGGTGGCGGATTGCCGGGCGCTATTAGCGGCGCTGGCAGCGCGGGTGCAGGGCCGGATATGGGGCGATGCGCGTTGGGATAGCCAACTTAAAGAGGCGGTAGAGGGGGCGGAGCAGGGGCTGCGCGACCAGTGCGGCGATTACGCTAAATTGAATGACGCGATTGCGCAGGCGCTGCCCGATGACGGCATCCTGGTG
>NZ_JAQKGP010000114.1:0-392 GCF_027956525.1 Agrobacterium sp. ST15.13.013 | reverse complement strand
GATGATGCTGGCTCATATAGCGCAGCACCCCTTCGAGCAGCCCGCAGGCCGCGGTGAAGAGCGCCTTCGGCGGACGCCCCAGCCGAGCGCAGAGCGCCGCGAACATCTCATAGCCGGAGCTGGGGTGGTAGTTGCCGTTGATCACCCACTCAGGGCGCAGCGTGATCCCCGCCTGGGCCAGGCCCTGGGTGAACCCCGCCAGCCGGTCGCGCGACGGCGACAGCCGCGGCTGGCCGCCGAGAAACCAGAACTCGTCCGCATGCTGAGGCGCGATACGGGAGATTAGCTCGGCCGTTGGGGTGACCGAGTCGGTCATCACCAGCGGCAGGGCGCTGTCGCTGGGGGAGCGGCCAAACAGCACCACCGGCAGCTCTTCGCCGAGTTTCTGCTAG
>NZ_JAQKGP010000113.1:0-394 GCF_027956525.1 Agrobacterium sp. ST15.13.013 | reverse complement strand
CGATTGGCGTCCCCCGTGAGCGACAAGCGAACGGGATAAGGCATGCCAATCCAAAAAAGCAATCATATGTTCATGCGTTCCGCATGAACATATGTTGCGTTTTGCCGACCTGGTGGTTATCGCGGGGCGGCCGCACCCGTTCCCATTCCGAACACGGCCGTGAAACGCCCCAGCGCCAATGGTACTTCGTCTCAAGACGCGGGAGAGTAGGTCGCTGCCAGGTCTGCAAAACGCAACTCAAAATCTTCTCAATCACACTCTTCGGCCCAGCCGACAAAAAGGGCCGCTACATGCGGCCTTTTGTCATTCAAGGCAAAGATTTAAAGGCAATAAAAATGGCGTACAAAATCAGGTGCGCCCCTTAAAGGAGATAAATTGCTCCGCAATTTACTCC
>NZ_JAQKGP010000112.1:0-405 GCF_027956525.1 Agrobacterium sp. ST15.13.013 | reverse complement strand
CGTTAGTCTCGTGGGGTCGGGGAAGATGGCCAACAGGCCTTCAAGCGCGCCGTCGGTGGTTAGCACGCTAGCGCCGTCATGCGGCGTTTCGGAGTCGGTAAGCCGTTACGGTTTGTGAATAGAAGGAGGAAGGATGACCGCCGAGGGGACGATAGCGGGGAGGGCGCCAAAGCGCACGAAGTTGTTAACCCCGCGAGTGGCGCTGATGGTGGTGGTATGAATCACCTCTGAATCGAACTCAATAAACAGATAGTTCGGGAACAACGGTTCGCTGACCATGGTGCGTTTACCGCGAATGATTTTTTCCAGCGCAATCGTCGGCATCAGGCAGTTACCTGACTGACGTTCCAGATGTTCCTGGGCTCGTTGTAGCTGCCCACGTTTGCAATACAGTAAGTACCAGGC
>NZ_JAQKGP010000012.1:0-165854 GCF_027956525.1 Agrobacterium sp. ST15.13.013 | reverse complement strand
CAGGCGAACGAAAGTCGATCCCGCGAGACTGTCCGCGATTTAGTGAAACGACTGTCCGGGATTTACCGGAATCGATGTCCCGTTAATCCGAAATCCGCAGAAATATCGCCCGGTATCCTTTCAAACGAATTCACCCCAACGGCAAGCTTTGGGGTTGCGGTAGCGCACACAGGGGAGGACTTAGCTGCCTTGATGGATCGTGCTGATCGCGCACTTTACCAAGCAAAAAGCGATGGGCGCGATTGCATTAAACAGGCGGAGTAGAGTGGCCCTTACTAAAGGCGACGAAAGCATTCTATGAGCGGAAATCGTCCGATCTGCGCTAAGTCAGCAAGCAGCTGAACTAATGTGTCAGCGGTTCGTATCCGTTCAAGAGCGGAATTGCACTCAAGGGTTTGTAACTTCGTTTCTAATGAGGAGTATGCGGAGAGCGATAAAGCGCCGCCCCAACCTTCCGAGCGGCGGTCGCTAGGCGCTTATCCCTCGTCCACAAGCTGGATCGACGGTCCAGGAGAGTTGAAGTCAACAAATGTGCATCAGTATAGCCGATCCCCATGCTGAATATCGAATGGCGATCAATGACTGTCATCACCTCTGCATGGGTTGCAACTACTGCTTCACGCTGAGCTGTGAGAAACGCTAACACCGCATCCCGTTCTCGCAGACTACCCAAGGCCAGTTCACCTACAACGAAAGGGTGGCAAAGCAGCTGATCATCTCCGATGATTTTGACGAGCTCCGGGTCTACGTGTCGGAAATGATCAATCCAGATTGAACTGTCGACAAGGATCACTTCCCCACTTCGCTCCGGCGGCGAGGCGCTGCCTCAGCCTCGGGCATAGTGCCTCCAAGAGCGATTAGCCGCTTGCCAGACTCTACTCGCACCAAAGTCTCTAGTGCTTGACGCACAAGAGCCGCCGTTTCCTTCGTGCCCGTCAGGGACTTCGCTCTTTCCATAAGGCTGTCGTCGAGATTGATGGTTGATCGCATAACTAGCTCCGAAACGTTGATATGCATGTAGCACCAATTGGTGCGGAAATCTACGCCCATCAAGTCCGCATTTTTTTGCCTATTGCAGTCGCGGTTCGAATCTCTTCAAGAGCGAGACGAGGAGGCTCGGTCCAGATGCAACCTGGTATGGGGATCTGAGCCGAGCATCTCATTCGATCTTACGCAGCTTCCCAAACCTGATTGAGAATCTTGGCAGCAAGTGCGGCTTTGTCTTGCGGCAGAAAGCGACCGTAGTGCTGCTGAACGACATCGGGCGTATCCTGAATTGCGTAGCTGGCCTGCTCGTAGGATCCGGTCTGCTTCAAAATATGCGTCGCGAGAATGTCCCGCAGGTTATGGGGTCCATGTGGCAACAAGCCCTTGATGGCACCTCGTCCGGTATAAGGGTTATAAATTCCATAGCGTTGGATGACGGTCCTCCAAGCCTCGTAGAATGTGGTCGAATTGTAAGCTGCGTCGATGCTGGTGGTCTTCACCGTCTTAACGAACAGGGTTCCGGGATCTTTGGCGCCTCCAAGGAGGACACCACGATGACGGTCTATATAGGCATCGAGGTATTCGTAGAGATCGAGCAGGTCCGGCAGTACCAGCCGAAACGGTTTCTGTCCGAAGAAGGAGGAGCCAGAGTTTTTGAACGCGACCGATGGGATAAGCACCTCCCAGCCATGGTCGCGATCACTCCAACGTAGCTCACCACATTTCATGTCCTCAAGCCGGCGTTCCGATGTCGGATAGTGTCCGCGCGGGCAGACGCGTAACTGGCGAAGGTTCTTTTGTCTGAGCCCAAGGTGCAGGCCAAGCCGAAGCAACAGGAATGATTTGACGGCCTCGGCGGCCGGTCGTGGATATCTGTTCTCGTCCGGCATACGCTTCACGATCTCGTCCGTGATCTTGCGATATTCCGCTAATGGACTGTCCGCTTCAAGTACACACATGATCGGTTCAAATGGATCGCGATGCACACGCATCACTCGCTGGATCTCCTTGGAACGATTCGCGGCATGTCGGTGAAACGCATCACAGGCACCATGCCAGTCGCGAGCCGCGAAGTCGATTTCTTCGTGCTCAATCAAGCCCACGATCGGCCTGACGTTGTTAAGCAGTTCCGGGTGTTGCCGGATCCAGCCGACATCCGCGCGAGATAGGGCTTGGGCGACCATCAGCATGTCTTCTTCCCATTTGGTGTAAAAGCCACGCCGTTGCTCCCGCCATTGCAGATACCAGTCCCAGACGCCAGGGAAGATGAGGAGGCCAAAGCTTAACTGGCTAAGCGGTACTCCGCAGCCCTTCACGACGCTGCTTGGGGAAGCTGCTAGTGCGCCGAACATCAACCCAAGGTGCTCGATCTTCTGAGAGGCCGTTTCCTCGCCCCAGACGCCGTTTCGTTGGAAACCAATCGCGGTCAGTGTTGAGGTTTTGAAACGGATGAGGTCAGCCATTTCCATTGCAAGCCTTGGCGGCGCGTCGACAACGCCTGACAGTAGATCTGGATCGTCTAAATCTGCCGCGAGGTTTAAATTAGCCCCGGCCATTGAGGCCAATGTTCGAGAGGGCAGGGCACTGCCACCATATGTGACGCCAGGAAAGCGGATGGCATAGCGTTGCTTGCTGGCCGCCGCCTGGTATCGACGATATTCGGTCGATCCGGAAATTATCACACGGCGCACCCAATCCAGGATTTCTTCACGTTTGGTGAAGGGAAGGCTGCTGAAATCATCCGGCAGATGCAACGAGATCCTGCGCCGCTCAGCCGGGCTGATATCTCCGAGCTCATGACCATAAAGCGAGCGCGCCTGATGCGGGAGTTTCTCTTTGAAATATCCCTCGGGAAGTCGGTAGCGTCGCTCCATGCGGCGCAGGATGTCGAAACTCGTTACAGATCGTGGCACACGCTCGCCCTGGATCCAGGATAGCAGCGTCTTGTTGTCAAAGGTCTCATTCAGATGAACAACGGCGCGATAGAGCTGCCAATAGGTGTCTCCGAACCGTCGCATATGATAAATCAACGCATCCGGGAAACTCGACGGATCTTCTGTCGCGTCGAACCGTGGTTCCGGGACAGGGCTGATCGGTTTTGGCGCAGGGCCGCGCTGTGTCGACCCGGACCGGGCAAAAGTGCCGTCGGTCGCTGCGCGTTGCGGCTTTCCGGTCGAGGATGCGGAAGCCGCTTTCTTGGCGGGAACGATTTTGGTAGGGCGAGCCTTTGACTTTGGTGGCCGTCGCTCTTCGGCTGCCGGTGGTGCGCCGAGCCATCGGATGATGGCATCCAGAGCAGGCCGGAGCTGCTTTTTCAGCTCTACCGTCAACTCGGCTTCGATCCCACACGCCTTACCGATAGTCGTCCAGTCGATATGGCCGTTCAGAAGCGGTGGCGATTTCCGGTAGATGATCAAACTGGAAAGATAAGGCCGTATATTCTCCAACACTAGCCTGGATGCGACCGGAGCGATACGAAGCTCGCAGAATTCCGAAATTTTTCGCTGAAAATGACGTGATGAAATGTCGTGTTTAGTCATGCTCATTCCGTTTCTCTCGACTACCAGTGCCGAGGGCGAGCGGAAATAGGGGGCGTCCGTTAACAAAGTATGTTTAGGGCAAGAGGTTACCCGTCTATCGCTGCGTCTTGAATGGAGAGCCGCAGTTTTGGGGTGCTGAGCGATAGACGGACTTGCAATAGCTCAAATATGGCGATAATTATGAGTTATAGAGAAGGATTCTATAACTCATGAAATGGAACTGGCGAAACACTGATTGGCCAAACTTCAGGTACGATACCGCAAGTCTGGTACCGTTGGAGCGTATCCATCCGAGCAGGGCCGCAGGATTTTGGGTGCCGCGCGTGGTAACGTCGGTTCATGGAGATCGATGAGGACAAGATCGACGATGCCGTTTTGGCGCTGCTATGGCTGACGCTGCATAACGAGCGTTGGGCCTGGAAGGGTTTCGACTGGGCAACGACGGATCGGCTTCACAAGAAGGGCTTGATCGGCGATCCAGTCAACAAGTCGAAGTCATTGATCCCGACCGATGAAGGCTTGGCGCGTTCGGAAGCGTTGTTCCAGGAGCTGTTTACGCGGCCGCCGCAATAGCCGTCCCTTTGTGGGCCTTCCATTGCCAAGGCAGTAGCTCGTGCAGGCGGGAGACGGGAAGATCGGCGATGCGGGCGCACACATCGGCGAGCCACGCCTTTGGGTCGACGTCGTTGAGACGGCAAGTCGTGATGACGGAGAGCATGATGGCGGCACGATCGGCCCCACGCTGGGAGCCGGCGAAGGTCCAGTTTCGACGCCCGAGTGCAATTCCTCTCAGAGCGCGTTCGGCCGCATTGTTCGTGAGACAAATCCGGCCATCGTCGAGGAAACGGGCAAAACCATCCCAACGCTTCAGCATGTAATCGATCGGCTCGATCACCTCGGACGATTTGCTGAGCGTGGCGCGCTCCCGTTTCAGCCACTCGTGCATGTCATCGAACAGCGGCTTGCTCTTTTCCTGCCGCGCGGCCAATCGTTCTGCGGCGCTCAATCCATTGATCTCGCGTTCGATCTCAAACAGCGCATCGTACCGTTGGACGGCTTCCAGGGCGATCGGCGAGATTGGCTTGCCCTTGCGTTTGCGGTCGCGGGCACTTTTCTGGATGTCGGCCAGCTCAAAGAATTTGCGCCGCGCGTGCGCATGGCAAAAGGCGAAGGTGATCGGTACCGCTTTCTTTTCGGCGACGCTGAGCGGTTCGAAGCCATTGTAACAATCACTCTGCAGAATGCCGCCAAACCCGGCCAGGTGCTTCTGCGGGTGCTCGCCACGGCGGTCGCTCGACGCATAGTATATGGCCGCCGGCGCTGCCGCTCCGCCGTAGGGCCGGTCATCACACACATACGTCCATATTCGCCCGGTCGTGCATTTGTCTTTGGCCTGGATGGGAATGGTGGTGTCGTCGCCAAAAAGGCGCTCGGCCGCGAAGACATGCGCCTCGATCAGTTCAAAGATCGGCAGGAGCGCGGCCGTTCCATACCCGACCTGGTCGGCCAGCGTCGAGGTCGAAAGCCCGATGCCCTCGCATTTGAACCGGGTGCTCTGGCGGTTCAGCGGGCTATGCATGCCGAACTTGTCAAAGAGGATCGTCGCCAGCAGATGAGGACCGATGAAGCCGCCCGGCGTGGCATGGAAGGGTGCCGGCGCCTGGCTGGTCTTCTCGCAGTCCCGGCAGCTAAATTTCTCGCGTACGGTTTCGATCACGATAAACCGGCGCGGGATCTCCTCCAGCGTTTCGGTCATATCCTCGCCCAGCTTGGAAAGCCGGGATCCGCCACAGCATGCACAGGTGCTGGGAGGATCGATGACCACACGCTTGCGTTCGACATCCTCCGGCCACGGCTTTCGCACCGGCCGCTTGCGTGTGAACGAACGTACGCTCGCGGTCTTGGCGGCAGCAGCCTGCGCTGCAACCTCGTCCTCTGTCGCGGCCATCACCAACTCTTCGAGCTGCAATTCCATCTGGTCAAGCAATCGCGCGGTGCGCTCGGAACGCTTTCCGCGAAGCTCCCGCCTCAGCTTTTCGATCGCCAGCTCCAGTTTGGCGATCAACGCCTCACTGTCCGACAGCATGGCCTGCGCATTGGCGGCTTGCGCCACCGCAATGTCCCGCTCGGAGACGACGGTGTCGCGCTCGGCAACAACGACATCATGTTCAGCCTGCAACATCTCACGCTCGGAAAGCAGCGCCAGATAGGCGCTCGCAAGGTCCGCAGGAAGATCCACAGGCTTCGAAGTCATGAAGCCATTCGATCAGATTCACTCAATATTTTCAATATAATAATGCTATCCGACCCGTGTCGGACGCCAGGTTTCCTGCGGATTGCGCCAGTCGATCCCGGACAACAAATAAGACAATTGCGCCGGTGAGATCGCAACTGCCCCTCCCTCCACATTCGGCCAGATGAACCGGCCTTTCTCCAGCCGCCGGGTAAAAAGGCAGGCCCCCAGACCATCATGCCAGATGATCTTCAAAATATCCGATCTGCGGCCCCTGAAGACGAAGAGATGCCCTGACAACGGATCATGCTTCAGAACCTCTTGCACCCGAAGCGCCAGAGAGGGAAAGCCACAGCGCATGTCCGTGTACCCCGTCGAAAGCCAGACCTTGACGCCTGTTCCCATCGGAAACGGATTCACCGCAGAGCCTCCAGTCCGCGCAGGATCCGAAGCAGCGCTTCAACGTCGACATCGCGTCCCACGATCACACGGCGACCATTGGCGCTGACAACCTCCATCCGGCCAGCATTCGGCAATGACCCTGCTGCCGGCTCTCCCTCTGGAACAACGAGTGCCGGGATAAAATCGCCGACAGGCGACGCAACATCCAGTTGCCACGCTCGTGCGAGCCGGCGCCATTCATATAGCTGCGATCGCGATATCCCATGTCGCCGCGCCGTCGTCGCACACAAGCCAGGTTCCGAATAGCTCTCAGCGACAATCTGCAGCTTCATCTCTTTGCTGAAGCGTCGCCGCCGCCCGCTATCGATAATCTCAAGCCGTTCCATTCCGCACTGTCCTTATTGACGTCAATAAGGACAGTCAGTGCCAGATCCGACACGTACTACAAGACGGCCTTACTCGGATGCGTACGTTGGAGCAGAGGTTTTTGCAATCCGCCGGCGAGGTTATCGGTGCTGTCCGGCATTTCAACGATGATGACAGCAACCAACTTCGCATTGAATTACTGAGTGACGAAGCGATCAAGACCTCAGAGATTGAGGGTGAATTTTTGGACCGCATGAGTGTCCAATCATCACTGCGTCGGCAGTTCGGACTGGACACTGATGATAGACAGGTTCGCCCCCAAGAGCGGGGGATCGCCGAGATGATGGCGGACGTCTATCGAAGCTGGCACAAGCCGCTGCATCATAAGGGTTTGTTTCACTGGCATTCAATGCTGATGGCTGGAAACCGATATATTGAAACGGTTGGTGCCTACCGCACGCATGAAGACGCCATGCAGATCGTGTCAGGTCGATTGGATAAGCCGACAATCCATTTCGAAGCTCCACCGTCTCACCAGGTTACCGATGAGATGGAAACTTTCATCGCTTGGTTCAATCAATCCGGGCCAGTTGGGCAAACGTCGCTTCAAGCTCTGACACGCGCAGCAATAGGCCATCTTTATTTTGAAAGCATCCATCCATTTGAGGATGGCAACGGCCGAGTTGGGCGCGCGCTCGCTGAGAAATCCCTGGCCCAAAACATAGGGCAGCCAAGTCTCATTTCTCTCGCCTTCACAATCGAGAAGAGCCGGAAAGCATACTACTCAGAGCTTGAGCGGAACCAGCGCACGCTTGATATCACCGACTGGATCATTTTCTTTTCAGAGACGATCCTGGATGCTCAACGCGCAACGCTTGAGCGCATAGATTTCTTCATTCAGAAAGCAAAATTCTACGACCGTTTTAGAGACCGACTGAACGAGCGGCAGGAAAAGGTGGTCGCGCGCATCTTCAAGGAAGGCACGGCAGGCTTCAAGGGGGGGCTAAGTGCCGAAAACTACATTTCGATCACAGACACATCGCGCGCTACAGCAACACGCGACCTTCAGCAGCTCGTGGAGATGGGTGCACTGACGCGTACGGGCGAACGTCGGCATACCCGGTACTCGCTGTCACTACAAAAATAAATTGCCGCAAGGCAAATGAACAAGGTGAACGGCTGTTCGAATCCGCTCAAGGCGAGGCTACGGCCGGATTCTGCGCAATTGACGCGATGCTAGAGGCTTTCCTTGTTGATGGGTGTTTCTTCTGGGGGCTATCCCGGCTGCATCCGCGTCTCGCAACATACGGTAACATGATGAAACCCCATTGGGTGACCTGATCGCTAGTGTCCGATCTTCGAGGTCGTCTGCGGCTCATGATTATCCGCAGCCAACGATGAGGTTGTATCATGCATGGGAAAGCATCGCCGGCCCGGCCTGCGGCTTGGCGTAGTATCAGTTTCGCTCTTGCGGGCTGTGTTGGTCTTACAATTAGCGGTATGCCAGTCGGAGCGGCGGATCAGATGCCCGTGACGGTTGTCGTTGCCCGCCAAGGGCTTGTCACGGAGCAAATTGCCTTAGTCGGTACGCTGGCCGCCCGTGAGGAGATCCAGGTTCATCCGTTTGTCGAGGGACGAGAGATTACCGAAATCCTCATCGAGGTCGGCGAACGGGTAGAGGCTGGAGAACCCTTGGCGCTTCTTGACTCCCAGGAGACCCGGTTAGCACTGGACAAGAACACGGTAAGCATGCAGCGCGCGAAAGTCGCAATCGCTGCAGAGAGGAGCAAGGTCGATATCGCTCTGGTGAGCGAACGTGAAGCCTTGAAGAGGCTCGAGCGAAGCCGTTCCCTTCGGCCCAAGGGGGCCGTATCGGATCAAACTCTGGAAGAGCATCAAAACGCCTATGATCGCGCAATTGCGGAGTTGGAACTCGCGCGGTCGTCCCTGGCTCTGGCAGAAGCGGACGAACAGTTGATTGCCAGCGAACGCCGCGAAATCGAATTGACGCTGGAGCGATGCACAGTACGGGCGCCGGCTGCCGGTTCTCTTCTCGAACGTAGCGCCACAATCGGGGCCCTGACGTCCAGTTCGGGCGAGCCCCTATTCACTATCGCGCGCGACGGCGTGATCGAGTTCGTCGCGGAGGTGACCGATGCTAGTTTCGTTCGCCTTAAGGAAGGCATGACTGCCAAGATTGCAGTGCCCGGTTTTGAAACTCCTGTATCCGGAACTGTGCGATTGAGCGCTGCCCGGCTGGATCCGAAGACGAGGAGCGGTTCTATCCGGATCGAACTTGATGGTGCTGTCCCACTCATCCCAGGCGCATATGCCCACGGCGAGGTCGATACCGCCGAACGGTCCAATATTCTGTTGCCGGGAACGGCGGTCAAAAGCGCGGAAGGCGTCAACAGCGTCTACGTCGTCAACAATGATCTTGTTTCGGTGAGAAATGTCAAAGTGGGCGGGCAGCGCGACAACCTGGTGGAAATCCTCGAGGGTGTCGGAGATGGCGAGATGGTCGTCTTAAAGGCTGGCGGTTTTCTCAGGGATCGGGACCGCGTCATCCCTATCCCCGACCTTGCTTCTGCTGAGGTCACTACGCAGCGCGAGCTATCCGAGGCTCTGCTGCCGGCCGATGCTGGTGAGGGAATTCGTAGATGAACGCCAACTTATCCGCCTGGGCAATCCGCAAGCCATTGCCATCAATCCTCTTGTTTTTCATCCTGACGATCGTGGGGCTCTACAGCTTCTCGCGCCTGCCGGTCACCTATTTCCCGACCATCATTACCCCCCTCGTCAAGGTCACCATAGAACAGTCCGGGGCGACACCGACTGAATTGGAAACCGAAGTTACCCGGCTAGTCGAGGATGCGGTTGCGTCCCTGCCGGAATTGAAAGAGCTCAAGTCCACAATCAGCCAAGGTCGCTCGGTGACTTCGGTCGAGTTCGAGGTCGGCGAGGTGACACCCGACAGGGCGATGGTGGATGTGCGTGACGCCCTAGCCAAGATTCGTTCCGATCTGCCGCCGTCAATCGACGAACCCGTCACCGAACGGGTCGAGGAGGAGGGGCAGTCTGTGGTGACCTACGCAGTCGCCAGCCATGACATGACAGTCGCTGAACTCTCTTGGTTCGTCGATGACATCGTCGCAAGACAGCTGCAGGGATTACCGGGGGTCGGCCGCATCGAGCGTGTCGGAGGCGCCGATCGCGAAATCCGTATTGAACTCGATGCCGACAGGCTTCACGCCTTTTCCTTGTCCGCAAACACCGTCAACGACGCACTTGTCAGAACGCAGGTCGATGCTTCAGGCGGTCGAAGTGATATCAGTGGGCGCGAGCAGGCGCTGACCACGATGGCTGCGGCCAGGACCGCCGCGGACCTGGCAGATCAGCGCATTGCCCTGTCCTCTAGCGCCTCTGTCCGTCTCATCGACTTGGGCAGGGTTCAGGACACCATTGCAGAGCCCAGATCCTTTGCGACGCTGGACGGCAAGGACGTCGTCGGTTTTTCCGTTTATCGTACTCAAGGAGCCAGTGACGTTTCCGTCGCGGCAACCGTAGCGGATGCAGTGCTTGAACTCGGCTCGGCCCACGCGAAAGTCAGCTTCCGTCTCGTAAGCGACAATGTCGCTTATACTGCCGGTAACTACAGCTCTGCGATGCATACCCTCGTGGAAGGGGCGATCCTTTCCATCATCGTCGTCTTCCTGTTCTTAAGGGATTGGCGCGCGACTGTGGTGGCTGCGGTTGCGCTGCCACTTTCCATTATTCCTACCTTTTTCGCTCTGGAGTTTCTCGGGTTTTCTCTCAACATCCTGAGCCTACTTGCCATCACGTTGGTGACCGGAATTCTGGTCGATGACGCCATCGTCGAGATCGAAAACGTCGTTCGTCACCGCAACATGGGTAAGTCAGCCTATCGAGCTGCTCTGGACGCATCAGACGAGATCGGGCTAGCCGTCATCGCGATCTCGGCCACGATCATCGCCGTTTTCGCGCCGGTCGGAATGATGAGCGGCGTCGTTGGTCTGTATTTCCGTGAGTTCGGCCTGACCGTCGCCATTGCCGTCTTCTTCTCTCTGCTCGTCGCCCGCCTGATTACGCCTATCCTGGCGGCCTATTTCATGACAGGCAGTCCTCCGGTAGAGGCACCCAAAGGACGTTTTATCACCGCCTACGAACGCCTGTTGCGGTTCAGCCTGCGCTGGCGATGGATCACCGTCGGAGCGGCAATAGCATCCTTTGCCCTTGCCATGATGGCGCTGATGTCGGTTCCAACTGCCTTCCTGCCGGAAGAGGATACGGGCCAGCTGACGTTGACGATCGAGCTGCCTCCGGGTTCAGCTCTTAAGGAAACCCGCGAAGTCGCCGATGAAGTTTCTCGGCGGATAGGCAAATTTGAGGAGGTCGAAGGCGTATTCGTCCAGGCCGGTTCCAGCATGTCGGGTCAGCAGGACGTTCGCTTTGCCACTGTGCTGATTGATCTCACGCACAAGTCGGCGCGTTCCCGGTCATCCTTTGAGATCGAAGCCGATATGGAAAATAGTCTCGCCTCGATCGCGGATACCAAGCTGCGCTTTCTGAACAGCGGCGGCGGGCGTGATATGTCCTTTGCCGTACTCGGGACCGACGGTAGCAAGGTACAGGAGGCAGCGAACCGCATCGTCAACGAAATGGCAACGGATCCAACCTTCATTTCCCCCGCAGCAGAGAATGCAGCGATGCGACCCGAACTCCGTTTCAAGGTCCAGACCGACAAGTCGGCCATGCTCGGGCTGTCGCCTGCGGATATTGCCGATCTGATCAGAGTGTCGACCGTCGGAGATAGCGACAGCCGTTTGCCGAGCATGCTCGACGGAGCCCGACAGATCCCTATCCGCACTGTACTTGATGCCAAATCTCGAGATGATCTCCGTAGATTGGAATTGTTGACAGTCGCGCGGTCTGATGGAACGCGCATCCCGCTGACGGCGGTCGTGGACGTCAGTTTTGACGAGACCGTTTCCGCCATCGAACGTTCAGATCGCAGTCGCCTCGTGGAAATCGGCGCGGATATGGCCGCTGGCATGACATCTGGGCAGGGGATGGAGCGGCTGCTGAAACTTCGGAGCGTGACGGATCTACCGGATGGCGTGCGCATCCAGGCCACTGGGGATTCTGACACGGAAGGCAGTGTCTTCGAGAGCTTTGCCGTCGCCATGGGCTCGGGGATCATGCTCGTCCTGGTCGTCCTGATCCTGTTGTTTGGCAGCTTGCTGGCGCCTTGGACTATCCTTGCATCACTTCCACTTTCAATTGGTGGCGTGGCTGCCGGACTGCTCGTCAGCGGCAATGCCATGTCCTTGCCCGTTGTCATCGGCATCTTGATGCTGATGGGGATCGTGACAAAGAATGCGATCATGCTCCTGGATTTTGCCATTGAGCGTGAAGCTCACGGCCTGCCAAGGTTCGAGGCTATCATCGAAGCTTGCAGTGAAAGAGTGAGACCTATCATCATGACGACGCTGGCAATGGCAGGCGGGATGGTGCCGTCGGCTTTCGGCGTGGGCGATGGCGGAGAGTTTCGCTCTCCGATGGCGATTGCGGTCATTGGCGGTTTGCTCGTATCCACACTGTTGTCGCTGATTGTCATTCCCTCCCTCCATCTCATCGTCTCGAACTTGGGCGATCGCATTGCCCGTAGCTGCAGGCCGTTCCTCCAGTCGGCGGAAGCTTAAGGGCATAGAGTCGCCGGTGGCCGGCGACGCAAGCTGAGAGGGGTCGGGCCTGCGTGGTCCGACCTTCTTCACTGGCAAGGTTCGCAACAAAATGTAACAAATCGAAATATGAGGAACGCGCCCCGAATGCATGCTCTAGGCAAGGGCAAGAGGGACTAAAACATGCAGCCATCAGCGGCAAATGTTCAGGTATTGATCGTGGAAGACGATCCCGACATCGGCAAGCTCCTTGCAATGACGATGCGGGAGAATGGCATGACCCCGACGATTGCGGAGGACGGTCATGTCATGCAGTCGCTTCTACGAAGCAATACATTTGACCTCATCATTCTTGATGTGATGCTACCCGGCGAAGATGGCCTGACGCTCTGCCGAAAAATCCGTGCCGAGAAGACGATACCGATCATTCTGCTGACGGCGCTGGGCGAAGAAGTCGACAGGATTGTCGGGCTCGAAGTGGGCGCCGACGACTATGTCACCAAACCGTTCAGTCCGAGAGAAGTTGTCGCTCGTGTGCGCAGCCTACTCAGACGCGCCTCCTATGGTCTCGTATCTACAACCGGACAGCGCAGGTTGCGCTTTGATGGCTGGCAGATCGATCCAATGCGTCGCCAACTCCATGATCCCACAAATGCCCGGGTCGCACTCACGACCACGGAGTTTGATTTGCTTCTGGCTTTCTGCCGGAATCCGGGTCGAGTGATCACCCGCGAGGAGTTGTTGTCCTTGACCCACTCTGGTCTCGCCGGACCGATAGAGCGCAGCATCGATGTCCATATCAGCCGCCTGCGCCAGAAGATCGAGAGCGACCCCCGCGAGCCATTGTTGTTGCAGACCGTTCGGTTGGGAGGCTACACGTTCACGGCCTCGGTCGAAGAGGTATGAGCCGCAAAAAAGGATATAGCGGTGTTTTGGGCCCGGCGCGACGACAACGCTCGATGGAGGTCTCATGAAGCTGCCTTTCTTGGTCACGCCTAAGACGATCTTTGCGCAGATTGTTGTAATCGTGGTGCTGGCACTGCTGATAGTCGTGACCGCTGGGCCGATCGTTGAACGCTGGCTCCGGGACGACTACGAAACGCCGGATATCGAGCAACTCGCGGATCGGCTACATGCCTTCGCTATCGTCTTGAAAAGCGCCACGCCAGACGAGCGCGAGACTATCATCGCCGCTACTCAGCGTTCAGGCTGGGACGCTACAATCGAGCCGCTCTCTTTAAGGGCCCAATTTGCATTTTCATCGTCCAAGGAGCACCTTTCCGACAGGATCATCGAATGGCTTTTCCCTCCGGACGATTGGATTGTTCCTCTTGACGGTTGGCGCACCTTTCTCGGAGACAGGCGGATCGTCGCCACGCAGATTGATGACGCCTCAATGCTGGTCTCGACCGTCGCAACAAACGACATTTTGTTCATCAGCGATTTTATCGGTCAGGGAACTTACTATGTCGTGGCAATTCTGACGCTGGTCTTCCTCTTCTGCTCGTTCGCCATCTGGTCCATCATGCTACCGCTTCGGCGTATCTCTCATGCGGCAATAAACGCCGACCTCAACAACGAGGCCCCGATTTTCGAGGAGCGGGGGAGCCGCGAGATCATCGTTGTGGCGAGAGCTTTGAATAACATGCGCAACCGGATATCCGTGATGATTGAATCGCGTACCAGGATGTTGAGAGGGATCAGCCATGACCTGCGAACTCCCCTCACACGGCTGCGGATGCGGGCTGAAAGGCTTAGCGATGGGAGTTCCCGCGATGCGATGCTTTCTGATATAGACCGTCTCAATAGGCTATTGACGGAAAGTCTCGACTACCTGCGTGATAACCATCGCAGGGAGGCGACCGAGCGCACGGATCTGGCCAGCCTCGTGAAAACCGTGTGCACCGAATTCGCCGATATCGGCTCCAATGTCGAATATCGAGGGCCGAACCGGCTCATTGTCCATTGCCCGCCCCTTGCTATGGCAAGAGCAATCACAAACCTCTGTGACAACGCCACCAAATTTGGCCAGTCGGTTCTGGTCGAGCTGCGCCAGAGTAGCAATGGCGTGACTATCGACATATCTGACGACGGTCCGGGCGTTTCGGCGACAGACAAGCAAAGGATACTGGAGCCCTTCTTCAAGGCCGATGCGGCTCGAACTGGACCCAATGACGGTTTCGGGCTTGGTTTGTCGATCGTGGCAGAGATCGTTCAGGCCTATGGTGGTCGTCTTGATCTACTTGATTGCCTGCCCCAGGGCCTGCGTGTTCGTCTGGAACTGCCCTTTAAATGAGACGTGACCGGCGGTGGTTATAGTACCTTCGCCGGAGCCGAATTTTAAGGCAGACAGTGCATCGTCACAGGAAAGACGGGGCCTCCTATCGGAGGAGGTTAACGTATCCCGCGTGGAACCCGCCGTTCGATCGGTCACGTTGCTCTATATTATCCCTATCGAATGCTAGCGAGTGGTGGATCGCCATCGCGGCTTTCATACCGTCTGCGCAGGCAAGGGTGATGTTTGCGGTTTGTCTGCAGATATCGCCCGCAGCATAGACATGGCGAATGCTGGTCATCTGCTGGGCGTTGACTGCGATGGTCTGACCGAGTGGGCCGGTGTCGATCGCGCATCCCAGTTCTTCGGCAATCGGGCTGTTGAGTTGGTGGCACGGAGTGAGAAACAGGGTGTCGAGGGGCTGAATCTGGTTGTCCGCAAGGTAGATGCGCGCAAGGTTGCATCCAACTCCAGCCAAGCGTTTTACCGGCGCCGCTTCAATACGGACCTTGAGGCTTTCAAGGGTCTCTCTCATCGACACGTCGCATTCGCCGCCATCGAGGTAGAAGGTTGTCGGGCACCATTCCGACAAGAGCATCGCTTGTTGAGGAGACTGTGGAGAGGCGTTCAAGACGCCGACTGGTTTCCGACCGTATTCGAAACCATGAAAGTGTGGGCATGGAAGAACCGATACACCCCAACGTTCTGAGAGACCCGGTATGTCTGGCAAGATGTCGGAGACGCCAAATGCAAGGAGCAACCGTCTTCCGGCAATGTGCTCGCCAGACCAGTTCGTGACAACAAAATCCCCCAGTTGGGCCTGGACGCTGACGGCCGCTTCAGCAAGCAGCGTGACAGTAGGATAGGTCGCGACTTCGTCCCACATGGATTGCAGGACACTGTGTGGATCGTCATCGTACCGCCTCGACGAACCTGTCGGCTGTGCAGAAAAGCGATGGCGGGGATCCCCGAGATCCAGGACGCAGACCTGTCTGCGCGCACGGGCCAGATATTTGGCTGCGGTCAGCCCGGCGAAGCTGCCGCCGACAATTATTGCATCATACTGCATGGAAAGCTCCATTGCTCGAATCAACGGGATTGTCGTCCACAGCTGCGGTGGGCGAGCGAGCATGCCGCCCAATACCTGCTTGAGCTATCGGGCTGCACGGTCGCAGATGGGTATTTGCCATCGGGCTTAAGCGCCCTACGACATGGGAGTGCTTATGCAGCGGGGTCACACGGAGACGGGTTCGCCTCTGGTCCCGGCAAATAGATGATCGCATTGCTTCTGCTCGATGCGCGACTGCCCGCGCTCCATCGACGCCTAGTCATGACTTGCGAGCCACTGGTTTCGAGAGCTTTCAACATGACGTCTGCCTGGGCGAAATAGCTGACGATCCAAGCAACTGGACCTCTCCCGAAGCGCCATTTTGTTCCCCAGCGCTTAGCAGGTTCGACAACCGTCTCCCAAGGGCGAGGCGTTCCGTGAAAGACAACAATCTTGGCCTGGCCGGGAAGTCGAACTTTCGTGAGCAGGAGATTGAACGGGAAAAGCCTGACACAGCTTCGCTTGAAACTGACACAGAAACCACTCGGCCAGTAGCTTTGATCGGCCACGGTTTCAGACAAGTAGGTCTGGTCATTCTTGAAGTTGCTCGACATGGTCCCGGCATTCGCCACAACCTGCTCATAGATCCGGGCAACATTGTATGGGCAAAAGCCGAAGACGGAAGATTGACCACCGCGATCGGGTCGGAGCCATTGCGGGAGAAGGCTCCAGAGGGCGGGGTTCCATTCTCTTTGCAAGACAAGGTGCTGACGCGCACGTACCACGGCAATGAATGGCGCAAGGGGGCGCAGAACCATGATGTCGAGATCGAGAAATAGGACGACATCCTCATGCGGGAAAAGATGAGGCGCAAACACCGCGAGCTTGGGCCAGCATCCCCGTTTCCATGCTTGTTCTGGGAGCCCGAGATCCGGGATGGGCAATGCCAGGATGCCATTTGCGAGGTCGCCGTCATCATCTGTCAGGCAGACAAACGTGAAGGGCTCCTCCATATTCCTTAGAACGCTGGCAAACAGCGTGTTGACGTGGTGGGCGGTGAACGCCTGTCCCCATTTCATGCAGATGATCGCTACCATGACGCGGCTCCTGTTGAACTGCTTCATTCATAGGTTCGGCAGGGCTGAACTGGCGTTGTGACTTGTGAAGAAGTGTTGCGGCGTGTTGTCCCGGCTTCAGTCAGCAGGTCCCCGGCAACCGCAGTCCGCGTGCGATTTCATCTGCCAGGACTTCTCCAGCGGGCCGGCGCGAAGGCGCTTGAGGGTGGGGACACAGTTCGTCCACTGTGTCAGGTCGATGGTGTACGGGCCGGTTGGCCATCGCATTTTCCCGATTATGTCTTCCAGGAGCGGTACACGTATGCTCAACCCGCGCGGCGGCGATTTTGCTCAGCACGGCAAGCCCGTCATTTTTCTCAGCATGACGTAACATGGGGCAACATATCGTCACGCCGAACTGCCGATGGAAATGAGAGGTGAGCATTCCTTTCCCATTCTCTAGGTCTCGCCATGAACGATGTTCAACCTCCCTTCCTTCAGCACTATCGCATCAATGCTCTTCGCGTCGCAGCCGCCATAGGATTCGGTGTCATGGCAGTTACAGCCGCACCTCCGCCGTTGCCGCTTTTGAGCCCGTTCTTCGAGATTTGGGGCATTACCGCGATCTTCGTCGCGATAGCGGGCAGGGCCTGGGTGCTGCTTTACATTGGAGGGCGGAAGAACTCTGAGCTCGTCACCTACGGTCCGTATTCGATCACCCGCAATCCCCTTTACGTCTTCAGCCTTACAGGTATCACCGGTGTTGGCCTCCTAACCGGCAGCCTGATATCGATGACAGCCTTCGTCCTTTGTGCGTATCTCGCCTTTGAGATGGCAATACGCGGCGAAGAAACTTATCTCTCCAGCCGTTACGGTCACCGCTTCCATGCATACAGGCAGGCCGTCCCGCGATTCTGGCCAGATTTTTCTCTTTGGCGTGAGAGCGATACTCTGCCGCTAAGCTCTGGACGGGCATTGGCAAGCTTGAGAGATGGGGTCGTCTTCATCCTGGCTTGGATCGGGATTGAATTGCTGAAGGTCGGACAGGAAACTGGTCTATTGCCGGTGGTCGTAACCTTGCCGTTTTGAGGGCCCGCATTCTTGCAGCAAAAGGACCTGCGCAACTGGTTCGACGGCTGGCCGTGGGGCATTGAAGAAGTTTGGCCGTTGACTCGACCTGATTGTGCGGCACGCCACGCTCGTCTTGCGGCGAGCGTTAAGAAGTGTCTCTCGGTCATTCCTCAGTCCTGGGACGTCATCCATACGCCAACCAATGTCACTGCCAGCCCGGTGAGCATCGTTAAGGTCAAAGGCTCGGAAAAGAGCATCCAGGCCCATAGCATGGTGACAGGCGGGCTGAGGTAGATCGCGGCACTGACCTTGGCGGCGGGAAAGAGCCGCAGACTGGTATAGTAGACCGCATAGGCGAGGTAGGTCGCGATCAACACCAACCACGCCATTCCGATGGCGAATTCTGAGCTGATCGGAGGGACAAGACTGCCTTGTGTCCAAGCGCAAAGGCCAAAGAGCACGGAACCCGTCAGCATGTGTATGCAAAGGCTCTGGTGGACGGGCATATGCGGTGTCTTGCGTCTTCTGTAGAGAACGGAGGCGCCTGCGAAGATGATCATGGACGCGATCGTCAGTCCATAAGCCCAAGCCGGGGCGGTTCCGAAGCTCAGACTGTCCAAGGACACAATCAACACGCCGGCAACTGCAATCGCCGTGCCCTGCCATTGCCGCGCGGTCAGCCGTTCGCCGAGTACCGGGTGTGAAAGGGCAGCAATGGCGAGCGGAAGAAGGTCGGCAATCAGGGCCACCAACCCGGTTGGCACCTTCTGCTCGATGGCAAGCGCGAAGCCTCCAAGGTAAAGGAAGACCGACATGATGCCGAAAAGCGCCTGACCTTTTAGCGCATCGCGCGAGATCCTCGGCCCGATAGCCAGGGCGAAAGGCAGAAGGATCATTCCTGAAATCAATGTGCGCCAGAAGAGTAGAAGCATGACGCTCGCCTCCTGACTGGCATAGCGGATTCCGACGAAGCCAGAGCTCCATCCGATGATCAAAAGCGTGGCAAGCACTGGCCATAGCATTGGGTGGTGTCGCGCAGTCGTGGCGCTTCCGGCAGGATCTGTCATGGTGCCTCGATCAGGTGAACCGCCATCATCGCTAGCGGCAAGGGGGCACGGAAGCTCATGACAAATATCGATGGCTGCATGACAATCTCCCGACCACTGTCATGATCGCAATCGCCTGTGGTATTGAGACGGGCCACAGCCAAGATGGATGGGACAATGATCGAGTTGAACAGTCGCCGCCTCGAAATTGATGCGCTAAGGGCCTTGTGCGCAATCAAGCATCATGGGGGTGTCACCAAGGCAGCGTCTGCCTTGGGGCTTTCGCAATCCGCGGTCAGTCATAAGATCCGGCGCCTGGAGCTGAGCCTTGACTGTGAGTTGCTGGGCCGCAAGGCGGGCGCTTCCATGTTCACCCCCGCTGGCCAGGAACTCCTGGACTATGCTGGCCGAATCCTTGCACTTCACGATGAGGCGTTGCTGAGCCTGTCAAAGACGCCGCTCGCCGGAAGACTTCTGCTCGGTCTGACCGAAGACACGGCCTGTAGCGACCTTGCGCGCATCCTTGGCCGTTTCGGGCGCCTCCACCCGAACGTCTCCGTCCGGACAAAGGTGCATATGAGTATGAACCTCCGCGGCATGCTGGAACGCGGTGAGTTGGACGCCGCCATGGTGCAGATCTTCGACCATGAAGTACGCCCAACGGATGTCATCCTTTACAAGGAGACCCTTCACTGGGTGAAACATCCGGAGCTGACGATCCGGCCGGATGCACCAGTTCCCTTTCTGTCGTTCCATGGCGAGTGCTTTTACCGACAATGGGCATTTGACCTCGGCCGGGATGAGGCGCTTCTCGAAACGGTATTTGAATGTTCGAGCGCTGCAGGCATCGTGTCGGCCGTCAACGCTGGAATGGGGGTCGCGTTACTGAGCGACCGCCATGTGCATGGCAAAATGCAGGTCATGACGGAGCATTTGCCCAAACCTCCATCCCTGGCTTACGTTCTTCGCAGGGCACGCAGGTCGCGAAATCCGGCTCTCGATAGTCTTATCGTCGAGATAAGGAGGGAAATCGATCGGCAGGGTGGCTTGGCCCTGACTGGCTGACCTGAGCAGGCTTCGAAGGTGGAGCCGTGCCGCCTGCGACCTGAGACCGTGCCGCGAGATGCGCCGTTCGGTCCGGATACGAGGCAAATGCCGACCGCAGTATCGTTTTGCCGCAGACGGTCGTCCCGCCAATGAAGGGCGATGGCTGTCACAAGGAATTGAAGCCGGGCAGGCAACCCGGCTTCTGTTTAGAGTTGGGCGGACTTAGAACTTGTAGCCCACAAAAAGCGACACCGATGGCTGCACCTTTTCCTCAACGATTGGACTATCGGCTGCGTCACCTGTGAGAAATCCGACCCCGGCTTCCCCCTTTACCAGCCAATTCTCGGTCAACAGGTACGTCGCGGAGGCCGAGACATCCACGCGCTTAAGACCCGCTTTCGCTTCATACTCCGCAAGTCCCGATTTAGCAGACTGATCCGCATTGACGCCGAAATACGCTGCCATATGCTTGTCGTTTGCGATAACCGCCTCGACGCCAGCGCCGAGGATCAGACGTTCGGTGACGGGAGCCTTGTATTCAGCGCCTATCGTACCGATCAGACTTTCGCTTCCGTCAATCGTCTGGTCGATGGTTCCATAGAGTTCGAGGCCGTTCCACGAATATGACGCCTTGCCTCCGACGGTTGCGGCAAAGTCGATTTCTCCAAGTCCACGGAGACGGTCGCCATCATCTTCGTCTCGGCCGCTTTCGTAGCCGACCCGTGCGGCAAGCTCGAACCCTTGGTGTTCGAATGCGGTGATAGAGACACCGGTGGGGTCGATCTCAAGCCACTCGCCATAGGTGAACAAGAATACTGGCAATGGACTCGGCTTGAAATCCTTGCTTCCCTCGTATTCCGGTTCAAAGCTGCCTCCGGCGCCGATGATCAGGCTCCAGTTTCTGTCTGTCCCACCGTCGAAGCGCTCCGAATCGAAGGGCGGTTCTGGGGCGGGCTCTGCTGAGACATCATCTGCGGCCCGGGTGATCGAGCCAGTGCCGACCACGGCGAGAATGACCCCCAGCATGCCTGGAACGAGGACGTTTGAACGAGAACGTCGATTGATTTTTTTCAGATAAGACATGAGTGCTCCGGTGGATTGGCACGGGGGGTCGCCGGCAGTCGCCTTTGGACCGTGCATACACCGACTCCATCCCACGAACGGCCCGTGTCGGGCATGTCGTTATGTTACGGTTTGTTTCGGTGGAGCCTCCTCGCGGTCGATACCTCTGGTTCGACGCATGTACATTGGGGTCCTCTACAATGTGAGGAATAAGGGCCACTCTAGCGTGGCCCTTACCGTGTCTTGCTCAGTTGGGCACGAAAACAACGACAGTGTTTTCGTTGTAGCTGACTTGGGCAATTTGCCCATCAAGTGTGACCGAGTCGAACCTCCCGGCAATTGCGTCGGCCCGGATCACGGTCATGGCTGAACCCTTTGACGATGTGGCCGCCGAATCCAAAACGACCTCAAGTCGCCCGCCAGCGAGCGAAGCCGCCCCGGTGACGTCGAGGCCACTGCTCTCAACGTTGCTCCATGTGACGGCCAGCGTCCCATCGCTTTCCTGACTGAACCTGGCACCGAGTTTGAGGCCTTCTGGTCCGACCGCGAGTACGCCATCAGCCAGATAGACGTCACCGGTACCCAGAGCGGCTGGCGAGGCGGCAAGCAAGACTCCGCCCTCGATGATCGTGCCGCCTGAGAACGTGTTCTTTCCGGCAAGGGCGAGCGTTCCCGTACCGGCCTTCGTCAGCCGGCCTTCACCGGAGATGTCGTTACGCCACGTGTCCAGTTCGTGGAAACCACCCTGGCTCTGGTCCATGGTCACAGTAACATCGCCGTCGAATGCACCGAACCCATCGGCAGCTCGGAAATAGTCCAGTCGTCCGTAACCTTCTATATCATCCATAACCGGAAAGCCTGAAGGCAAGGCGGTCGTCTTGAGGACGACACGCCGTTGTTCGGCCGTCAAATAGGGCAATCTCGTTTCGAGGATCACCTCTGCCCCTTTCGGAACGACAGCGGGCTTGTCGGTCATCCCGACCGGATTGAAGGCGTAGGTAAGGCGCGGAGTTATGTAGGCGGCATTGGTCAACCAGTCGGCGAAGCGGTCTTCCTCGGCAGAGCTCGCATGGCCCAGGCGAACCAAATCGAGCGGGTTCTCCGCCCCGGTCTTGCTCATAAGCCAAGAGCGTGACTGATCGCGGGCGGTCTGCTTCAACTCGGCATTTTCAGGTCGGTTAAGGTTGTAGACCACGGCTGCCGTGCCGAGCATCCGGCCACTAATGACGTCAAGGGGTGAATGCATGCCCGCGATGATGCGACTGTCACCGAGTTCGACCGCGCGCGTTACCATTTCCTGAAAACGTTCCGGGACCAGATAAGCCATGGTCAGCCCATCTCGCCACGCCTCGGCCGTGTGGCCACTGGGATAACCACCATCCTTCGCAGCAGTGCCACTCTTTGCAGGCTCCAGCGTCGGCAGGACCGCTACATCGGTGCTCCAGCGCCAGGGGCGGGCGTATTTGAAATAGCGCTTGGCGGGTTCCGTCGACGCGTCAACTCCGACTGCGTCGAGAAGATCGACCGCCAGGCCGAGATTAGGATTGGCAGGCGTGCCCTTTTCAGCGTCCGCCTTGCTACCGACACCGCGATTGTTGCCCTCATCTTCATATTTTACGGTCGTGGCATCAGGGGCGACTTCCGTGATCGTAGTCACCTGTTTGGCGCCTTCGCGCCAAATGTTCGCAAATGGTCCAAGACCATCGATGAGCGAGGCGTTCTTGCCACGCCGATCGTCCAGGTAGGCCTGGACCGACTGCTCGGTCGTGCGCGCGCGCGTAGCTTCAACCACATAGGCGATGTTGTGGGCATGGACTGTCTGGTCGATGACTTGGCCATCGGTGGCACTGCCTGGAATGCCGTCCCACGGCGCCTTCGCGATCGCTGCGCAATTACCATCGGCGGGAGCTTCGACATCGGCATCGACGAAGAGTGTACTTGGGGTCCAGATATCAAGAAAACCGGAGAGGAGCCGAACGGCGGCATTCGTCTCCAGCGTCGCCATGCATGCCTTGCCACGCTGGTTCGTTTCTCCCGTATCGGCATAGGCGGGGACAGCGTTCAAAACCGGTGCGGTATCGGTCCGACCCAATCCGGGAGGAGGGGCCGGCAGATCGGCTGCACTTGCATGTGTGGTGAGGGCGCCCAGCAGGGCGGTCGACAGTATGAGTGTCTTAAATAGGGTCACGTCAATCTTTCCTAAGCTGACTGGAATGCGGGCCCGACTTACGGATGCTCTGTGACGCCTGTGTTACAAACGGGTCACATCGTCGGAGGGTTCAAGGTGCCGCCTGGCAGTCGAGTGCTACGGCTTCCCCGGCTCGGTCTTCAGCATCCCGACGACAGAATTGTCTCGGTCCCGATCAATTGGCCGAGCGCAAATGTCGCGCATTTGGGCAAGAGAACGCCGTGTTGCGAACATTAAGCCAAGTCAGTGCAAGGACCGCAGAGAGACGTCAGCCCCTCTGCGGTCAAACAGGTGAGGGCGCGTGCCCGACCTGTTTGCGTCGTCAGGCTCTTACCTGACCATCCCAGCTTCACCGTCGGAATAGTTCACCGGCATCCAGTCGAAGTGTTCGCCTTCTTTGAGGACATTGCCGATCCCCGGAAAGGCGATGTGCGCGCCGGCGACGAGATAACCTTCTGCGATGGCCTCGGCGAAGGCTTTGCGGCGGGATCGCACAGCCCCAGACCGATCTACGTCGAACTCTATGGTCACCTGAGGCTGCTCGAACTGAACGATATCGCCATGGGTGATATCGCCCCAGAACACCAGTTTCTTGCCTCCACTTTCAACCACGATGGAGCTGTGGCCCGGAGTATGTCCAGGGCGCAGGATCGATTGGAAACCCGAAATTACCTCCTTATCATCCTGGAACACTTCCACCCGACCCCGCTCAAGATACGGCCGAAGGCACTCCTCCGCCTCCTTAAACAGTTGCTGGTTCAAGCCTTCCGGTCGCGCCTCTGCCGGGGTTTTCAGCCAGAATTCAAGTTCACGCGCGGGAACATGCAGGGTTGCGTTCTCAAAGACGAGCTTCCCGTCCCGAACCAGGCCACCGGAATGATCCGTATGGACATGGGTCAGAATGACATGATCGATCTGGGAGGCCTTGTAGCCCGACGCTTCCAGGTTGGCGAATAGGTGCCCGGCCTCCGCGCCTAAGTAGCTCCCACTTCCGGCATCGATGAGGACGAGACGCTTGCCGTCATTGACGAGGAAGGCATTGACCGATGTGTCCGTCGGAATGGCACGGTAAGCTGCGCGTAGCAGTTGAGCGGCTTGCTCTGCGGTCACGTCACGATACATTTCCGGAAGAGGGAGCGGCAGTGTGCCATCCGAGAGTGCCGTGATTTCCAGATCGCCCAGGGCCATCCTGTAGAAACCGGGGGACTGAAAGTGCTGCTTGGGTGCAGCCGCGAAAGTGAGCGAAGGGGCGCCTGAAATGGCCGCTGCTGTGGCCAGCATTGAAGCCCCCTTGAGGACGTTTCGTCGTGTTACGTTGTTCATGATAAATCCTTCATCCATTCGCGCCGCTTGGCGCCAGTTCGATGCGCGCGGCGATTACGGGATGAAAGTAAGCGGCGGCCGTTCGAGCGATTAGGCACCGAAACTCGATCGCGCCGTCAGCGATTTGGTTACAATGAGGGATCGTGCAGATATGCGGCTCAAGTCAGCCGCAGCACGTTTTCCATGTTCTCACTCAGATAGTCGATGAAAGATCTCACCTTGAGAGGTTGGACGCGCCCACCGGCCCGGACGGCATATAGAGTGGCGCTGGGTCCGGACCATTCGGGGAGAATGCGGACGAGGTCGCCCGCCTCTGTGGCAGTGTGGACGAGGTGGGGATTGGTGAGCTGTATGCCCTGTCCCCGGATCAGAAATTCGAACAATGCCTCCGGGTCGGTTGCGACAACCGCCGGGTTGATCGGGAAATCTATGACCTCGCTCTGCCTTGTCAGAGGCCATGAGTGCTGAGGCCTGCCATAGAACAGTTGCGTCACGAGGCAGGCATGGTCTTTCAACTGCGAAGGATGTTCTGGAACTCCGTGCTGTTGAATGTATTTCCTAGACGCGTAAAGCCCGGTCTGAAAGTCGGCCAGGCGACGCGCTGCAAGGTTGGAATCGGGCATAGGGCCGTTCCAAAGGCGACAGGCGACATCGATATCCTCGTGCACGATGTTCTTTACATCATGGTCGAGAAGCAGTTGCAGCTTGACCTCCGGATAGGCTTCGCGAAACCCGACCATGAGCGGGGCGAGTGCCTTGGTGACCAGCCAATGCGGCGCCGTCACCCTCAACCACCCAGAGGGTTTGCCATGCACTTGCTCGACCGCGCTCTCCGCGTCACCGATAAGGCGCGCGAGATCGCGGCATCGATCGAAATAGATCGATCCCGCCTCCGTCAAACGTATGTTACGGGTGGTTCGGTGAAGCAGCTTTACACCCAGCCTCTGCTCCAGGTCCTGCACTTTCTTGCTGATCCGCGCCTTGGAGGTTCTGAGGCTCTCTGCCGCTGCGGTAAAGCTTCCCCGCTCAACGACTTCAACAAAGGCTAGCGTGTCGCTCATGTCTCGAAGCATCAGCAGGGGTCCCTCAGGCGGCTTGGATCGGCGTATAGATATCGCCGCCTGCCATATCGAGGTAGGCGAGACACATGTGCTTCAACTCATCACGAATGGCATTCTGGTCCGATGGGGAGAGATTGCGTTCGAAGACGTTTCTGACCGTTCCGAAGATGACGGAAAGAAGCGTGACGTTGACGAGACTGATATTGGTGTAGCGAGCATTTGGAGCGCTTAACAGCATCGCCTTGGTCGCGGCATCCATGCGCTTGGCGAAAGCATCAATCAACGCCTCATTATCCAGTTCGACCGCAGAGCTGTAGAGCGCACGCGTGACATCGCTGCGCTCGGTCTTTGCTTCCCAATAGGCAGTGATGAGCGCCTCGACCATCTCGCCTGTCATCCTCCCATGGTGCGCAAGGCAGGTCACTTCCATCCGCTCCGCCAGTCGGTCCAAATAGCGTTCGTTGAGCGCATAGAGCAGGGACTGCTTGTGCGGAAAGTACTGGTACATAGTGCCGACAGAGACCCCCGCACGCTCTGCGACGCGGGTGGTGGTCAGGCGGTGCGTTCCCTCGGCAATCAAAACCTGAATAGTCGCCTCGAAAATCGCATCGATCGTAGAGGCCGAGCGGGCCTGACGCGGCTGTTTGCGGGCTTTCAGGTGGCGAGGAGGTGAGACATCCATATGCGAATCCAAAAGTCGAACTATCCTTCATATATTTAGCGTTGCATGTTTCCCAAATGCAAAGGTGAATTGATGACTGACACAAAGAAAATCGCGCTGGTTACAGGCGCGAACAAAGGTATCGGACTGGAGATTGCAAGACAGTTGGCGGAGGCGGGCGTCACGGTGCTGATGGCCGCCCGCGACGTCGCACGCGGTGAGGCGGCTGCGCGTGAACTGTCGCAGGCTGGATTGACTGTAGAGGCCATTGAAATGAACCTCAACAGAGAAGAGACGATCCCAGTTGCTGCCAAAGCAATTTTGGACCGGCATGGCAGGCTCGACATCCTTGTCAACAATGCCGGCATTGTCGACCCTGAAGACGGCCCTCCGTCGGCGGCAACAGTCGCTGCGGCCAGAAGGTTGATGGAGACGAATTTCCTCGGCACCCTGGCGGTCACCCAGGCGATGTTGCCGCTCTTGCTGAAGTCGAGTGCCGGTCGCATTGTAAATCTGGCGACGACGTTGGGCTCGCTCAGCATCAATAGTGATCCGACCTCACCCTATTATGAGGCCCGGCTCATTGGTTACAACGCCTCAAAGGCGGCGTTGAACATGCTGACGGTGCAGCTGGCCGCCGAATTGAAGGGCACCTCAATTGTCGTTAACTCAGTGGCGCCGGGCTATGTCAAGACGGGCCTGACAGGCGGCAAAGGCTACATGACGCCCGCAGAGGGCGCACGTCTTCCCGTCCAATATGCTCTGCTCGGCAAAGAGGCGGTTACAGGCCAGTTTGTCGCCCCCGAAGGCCCTGTCGCCTGGTAGTGGCGGGTCATGTGGGCCGGCGAATGCCGGCCCAAAACAAATCTCTGTTCCGACCTCGGGAAACAACGTCCTCTATTGGACATTATCTGGGATACGGAACATTTCCATCGGCCCCTGACGAAGGCAACCAGAACTGCAAGAAACCCCATGACCGAGACCGCTATTGAGGATGACGAGAGATTTCCCGCGGGCGGATATGCGCCCATGCTGGATCCAGAGGTCCCCGACCGCACGTCATCGCGTGGGCTGGAACAGTTCATAGCGGGTCGAACCTTGTTGAGCGGAGACAGTTTGGCTTGGAGCGACCTCTTTGTTCAGATTTACTCGCGCCATCAAAACCAGGAGCCGTTCTTGGTCCCGGCCGTCGCTGAACCGCTTGTGGTCTGGGTTATGTCGGGCGAGGCCATAGTTGAGGAGCGAGATCTCGATGGGGAATGGCAGGCCGTCCATGTGAGGGTCGGCGATTTCTTTTTGACAAAGACAGACCGGCCTTACGAGATGCGATGGCAATCCGTCGGGCCGGATCCGTTCCAGGTCATGCATCTCTATATGTCCGTCCCGCTGTTCGAGCGCGTGGCCTGCGATGTTCTCGGCTGCACGGCAGTGCCGGGTCTGCGTGATATCTCCGGCGGGCAGGACCAACAGCTCACCCACTTCCTGTCGCTGATCCATCATGAGCTTGTGTCGGAAGGCAAGGGCAGCCAGGTCTATGTCGAAGGGCTGGCACAAAGCCTTGCCGTGCATCTGATCCGCAACTACGCCTCAGGCGAAAGCGGGGAGGTGCGGCAGGCCGCGTTGCCGGGCTACAAGCTGCGGCGGGCCATGGCGCATCTCGATGAGCATCTGGCCGAGCCGTTCAACCTGGCGGAACTTGCGGCTGCAGTCGGAATGAGTGAGTTCCATTTCAGCCGCCTGTTCAAGAAGGCAACCGGTGTCTCACCCTCTCGCCATCTCATTCGCCAGCGGATCGCCAGGGCACAGCAGCTTTTGCAGGAAACGGATCTCAGCATTATCCGGGTCGGTATTGCGGTCGGCTATTCAAGCCCAAGCCATTTTGCCCAGGTGTTCAAACGGGAAACCGGGTTGGTTCCGAGCCAGTATCGCAAGCGCTGACCGCATCGCTGCACCAGTCTCACATCCGTGCCGGTAAAATCAGCAAGTGCGCGCCATCATCCCACCGCCAGCAACTGTCACCCTTAAGCCGTGTTCCACCCCACCATTGATCGATGCCGCGCACGTCCACGACATCGGTTTCGCCGGCGAGCACGCTGCGGCCCAGAGCCGTCAATTCCAGATGGCTGTCGCGAAACGAATCCCAGGCGTGAGCGTCATCGGCGAAGTCGCCTTCACCAAGACGCCCGTTGAGTCCTTCGATCAGCGGAGCCGTGCTGGACGCCAGGGAACTGATCAGCGCGACGATCTGCGGGAGCTCGATCAGCGGCAACGCTGATTGGGCGAAAACGCCTGCGATTTCACCGACGCGGCACTGACCGGCGCTGACGCTTTCCAGGACCAGACGCTCGCACGCGCCCAGACCGGTGTCCGGGCGTGGGAGATCGTCCAGCAGCGCCTCCCGTGTCCGATACATGCCCGGAAAATGGGTCAGAACCTCATGCGACAGGTTCAGCCAGTCCTCGGGGGTGGGAGCGGAATAGGCCGACCAGATCGCCGTTGCGGCCGCTATATGCGCGTCTGCCACCTCGACCGGCAATGCCACCGTATCCGGAGGAGTGCCGGCATCCACATGGCCCCACCGCATAGGCCCGTTCCGGAGATGGATCTTGCGGCAATCCAGCCCGGCGGCATGTGCCTTGGTCAGCAGCAGGGTCATGAGAAGCTGGCTGTTGGGATCGGGGTCGACGTAGATCTCACAGCGATCGGCCGCGTCCAGGCGGGATAGGACGCGGGCCTCGTCCAGCTTCACGATCTCGGATGCCAGGGGAGTGCGGATCAGCCGGAGCGCCAAAGAGACAATCTCCGGCCGGGATGTCGATTCTGCATGATACGCCTTCAGATATCCGGCAGCAGTGTCATAGCAGGTCAGGCACAGTCGATTTTGCACGCTTTCATTTCCTCGTCTTAGTGGGTCGCCTCGGAACATCTGCTGCTGCGACGAATTTGGCGCAGGTGTGCCTGAGCGGCAGGCACAGCAAAGCGACAGGGGAGCACCGAATGCGCAATCAGCTCATTACCGAACATGTACTCGTAAATGATCACCGCATTGCGGCAGGCGTGCACGGGGAAGGTGAACCCGTCGTTTTTCTGCATGGCACGCCGTCGTCGTCGCTCATCTGGCGGAATGTGGCGCCTCGCCTCGTCGAGGCCGGCATGAGGGTTCATCTTTTTGATCTGCTCGGCTATGGCCTGTCCGAACGACCGCATCCGGTCGAGGTGGATACCTCGATGACCGCTCAGGTAGCGGTTCTTGAGGGTATGCTGGCGCATTGGCGCCTCGATCGCTTCCATCTTGTCGCTCACGATATTGGCGGAGGAATTGCCCAGAGGTTCGGCGTGTTTCGCCCGGAACGGTTGAGGTCGCTGACGATGATCGACGTCGTCAGTTTCAACAGCTATCCTTCGCCGCGGACGCGCAAACAGATGGAGCAGGGCCTCGAAACCCTGATCAAGACGGCCGATGCTGACCATCGCGCCCACTTCCGAGACTGGTTGCTGAGCGCTGTCCAAAACAAGCGAGGTTTCGAGGACGGCCCACTCCGGACCTATCTCGACTATATCTCCGGACCAATCGGACAGCCGAGCCTGTTCCAGCACCAGGTCCGCCATTACGACCCGGTTCATACGCTTGAGATCGCCGATAGGCTTCACGAACTGGGCCAAATCCCAGTACAACTGATCTGGGGTGCCGATGATGTGTGGCAGGTGCCGAATTTGGCGCACAGACTGAAGGAAGCCATCCCGGGCTCGACGCTGACCATCCTCGACGACTGCGGGCACTTTGCGCCGGAGGACCAGCCGGAAAAGATCGCGGAGCTTTTCTTGCAGTTCATCCGATCGGTCTGAGGTATCTCCGCGGTGACGCCGGCCACTCTGCAGCCTGGCGGCTGTGGGGCATTACGCTTCTTGCGTTCTCCCGAAGGCCGAGATGCCCCATTATCTCCGGACGAGTCCGAATTTTCGCGCAAGATCGCAACAGGCGAAGCAAAAGCCCGAGAGAAGACTGCCGCTTTCCGCCCCATCTTCCTCCATGTCAACACGCAACCGCCGCCTGATCGGCGGCCAAGACAAGGAGTGAAGACGATGACTAAGCTCAATGGAAAGATTGCACTCGTTACTGGCGCGTCGAGCGGCATCGGTGCCGCCACCGCCGTCAGGCTCGCGGAGGCCGGAGCCAAGGTCGGCATTGCCGCCCGCCGCACTGAAAAGCTCGAGGATCTCAAGCGGCAGATCGAAGCCAAGGGTGGTCAAGCTCTCGTCCTGCAGATGGACGTGGTCGATCCGGTCTCTGTCGAAGCCGGGGTCAAGACGCTTGTCGACACTCACGGGGCGATCGACATCCTCGTCAACAATGCCGGCCTGATGCCGCTCTCCGATATCGACCAGTTCAAGGTCGATGAGTGGCACCGGATGGTGGATGTGAACGTGAAGGGTCTCTTCAACACGACAGCCGCCGTCCTGCCGCAGATGATCAAGCAGCATTCGGGCCATGTCTTCAACATGTCCTCGATTGCCGGCCGTAAGGTTTTCAAGGGGCTGTCGGTCTACTGCGCTACCAAACATGCAGTCGCCGCTTTTTCGGATGGCTTGCGCATGGAGGTGGGACCGAAGCACAACATCCGGGTCACCTGCATCCAGCCGGGCGCCGTCGCCACCGAGCTTTACGATCACATCACCGATCCCGGCTACCGCCAGCAGATGGACGACCTCGCCGGCCAGATGACCTTTCTTCAGGGCGAGGACATTGGCGACACGATCGTCTTTGCCGCGCAGGCCCCGGCTCATGTCGATGTGGCCGAGCTCTTCGTCCTGCCCGTGGAACAGGGCTGGTGAGGTACCGCCCTTTTGGCCCCTGCCGTCGGGCAGGGGCCTTGAAGGAGATCCAGATGAAGGAACTACCCGCATCGCAGGCCTATCGCCTGCTCGAACCGGGCCCGATTGTGTTGGTGTCGACCCGTGACAACGGCAAGCCCAATGTCATGACGATGGGCTTCCACATGATGATCCAGCACGCTCCGCCGCTCATCGGCTGTGTGATCGGCCCCTGGGATCACAGCTATCACGCACTTCGCAGGACCGGTGAATGCGTGATCGCCGTGCCCGCACTGGATCTGGCCGAAACCGTTGTCGATATCGGAAACTGCTCCGGCGCTGATGTCGACAAGTTCGAAAAGTTTGGCCTGAAGACCAGGCCCGCGGAGCAGGTCTCCGCTCCGCTTCTCGAGGATTGCCTGGCCAATATCGAATGCGTCGTCGTCGATGACAGGCTGCGCGATCCCTACAACCTCTTCATCCTCGAGGCGAAGAGGATCTGGCTCAACGAAAGCCGGACGGAACGGCGAACCCTGCACCATCGCGGCGATGGAACATTTGCCATCGATAACGGCACGCTCGACCTCAAACACCGCATGGTCAAGTGGCGTCACCTACCGTGAGCATCGTGCGCGAGGCCGTTACCTCATTTGAAACCACCAAGGAAGGAATACCCGATGACGAACATCGACAACAAGATCGTCCTTATCACCGGAGCGAGCAGCGGGATTGGCTAAGCGACCGCACGCACTCTCGCCACTGCCGGCGCTGCCGTTGTGCTCGGGGCAAGACGAACGGATCGCCTCGAAGAGCTTGCCCAGGAAATTACCGCTGCCGGGGGCAGGGCAATCTACAGAAGCCTTGATGTGACTTCCCGTGACAGCGTCCAGTCCTTCGCGGATGCGGCCGTCCAGGAGTTCGGTTGGATTGACGTGATCATCAACAATGCCGGCATCATGCCGCTGTCACCCATGGCGTCCCTGAAGGTGGAAGAGTGGGATCGGATGATCGACGTCAACATCAAGGGCGTCCTGCATGGCATTGCGGCCGTGCTGCCGGTGATGAACAGGCAAGGATCTGGTCAGATCATCAACATCTCGTCGATCGGCGGTCTTGCCGTCTCGCCGACGGCCGCCGTTTATTGCGCCACCAAGTATGCAGTTCGCGCGATCTCGGACGGGTTGCGCCAGGAGAACGACAAGCTCCGTGTCACCTGCATCTATCCGGGTGTGGTGGAATCCGAACTGGCCAACACCATCACCGATCCAGTGGCGGGGCAGGCCATGGAGAGTTATCGCCAGATCGCCCTGAAGCCCGAGGCGATTGCCGCGGCCATCGTGCATGTGATCGGCCAGCCTGAAGGGGTGGACACGAGCGACATCGTCGTTCGACCGACGGCCAGTGCCTGACATCCTTGCGCCTCAGCCCGGCTTGCCGCGCATTAGCGGCAGGCCCGTGGTGGACGCAAACGGGCTGCGCCCACTCAGCCCCCCGTTCGGCGCGGGGCGGCGGGCATGGCGCTTCCGCAAGTCTGCGATAACGCTTTTGTCTGCGACGGCATCAATTGATCGAGCGTCACCTGGCTAAACCGCTCCAGCAGCAGGCTTTCCGCCTGCTGCATCGTCTCCGCCAGCGCTGAATTGACGGTTTCTTCGAGCTTGCATTCCGGATGCCTCCCACGGGAGCCGATAGCAAAGAGCGTCGGCCGCTCCAGCGCTTCATAAACGGCTAAGAGCGTGATCTCCTTGAGGGACCGCGCAAGTTGCCAGCCGCCGCCGTGCCCCTTACCCGAGATGACGTGGCCGGCGCGACGCAAACCTGCCATCGTCCTGCGGAATACGGCCGGGTTGGTGCCCATGCTTCGGGCCAGAACCTCCGATGTCAGCGGCTCCTTCACCTGCGCCATGTGCAAGAGCACATGCAGCACGTCAAACAGTCTCGTATCCTTGTTCATTGCCCGCCCCGGTTCATTCGGCTGTCATTCTAGCCCATCATGTAGCATCACTTGATACAAGAGGCGAAACCGTGTTACGCATCTTCAACTGATACATAAATGGTTCGTCATGCGTGATAATCCCAACCCCTTCCTGACTCCGGCGGCTGTGAGCGACTATGTTCGCGACACGCCGCGCAAGGTGCCAGGTCTTGCCGACCTTCATAAAATGGCGACGCTGCTTCTTGCCGAACAGGCGCCGCGCGCTGCGGATGTGCTGGTCGTCGGTGCCGGCGGCGGGTTGGAGATCCGGGCCATGGCGGAGATGCGGCCGGACTGGCGATTTACCGGCGTCGATCCCTCGCCTGCCATGCTCGACATCGCCCGCCAAACCACATCACCTTGTGCCGAGCGAACACATCTTATTCGCGGCACGGCGGCGGATGCACCTGCTGGTCCCTTCGATGGCGCGGTATGCCTGCTAACACTGCACTTTCTCGACTGGCGTGAGCGGTTGGAGACGCTCCAGGAGGTCCGCAGGCGTCTTAAACCGGGCGGCGTGTTTGTTGCCGCCCATCACACTGAGATCAATGGACAGGCGCATCTCTGGCTTTTGAGATCTGCGGCATTTGCTGCAGGCCTGAATGCGGAGCCTGGCCAGGCCGCAGCCTCTGCCAAGGCGATGGCCGAGCGGCTGCCGCTACTTTCGCAGGACCGGGAAGAAGCGTGTTTTCGCGGAGCGGGCTTCCGGCAGCCAAGCCTGTTCTACGCCGCCCTTTCGTTTCGCGGCTGGGTCATGACCGCTTGAAGCCTCCGCAGAACGACCTGTCGATCAGAAGGGATCAGCCGTGATCGAAGTCTTCAATTTCGCCTTTGGGCCCTATCCGCAAAGGGTGAACATCTACTTGGCCGAAAAGCAGCCTGAGGGTGTCGCCGTGACATGGTATGCGGAGCCGGACAGGCGTGCGAACACGCCGCCGCCCGAGATCAGGGCTCTTGCTCGCATGGGATCTCTTCCCATCCTGAGGCATGCCAATGGCACCATCATCGGCCAATCGCTGGCGATCCTCGACTATATCGAGGACACAATTCCGGATCCCAATATGCGTGGGAGCACGCCGGCGGCGCGGGCGAAGGTTCGCCAGTGCGTTCACATGTTCGATGAGGCCCTTACATTCTTCGGCCTTTGGGCGCGCCACGGCAGTGCGCTCGGACAAGGCGTAGTGCGATCGAGCCAGGATGTCTCCGAGATCTGCGCCGACCGGTATTTCGGGCAGCTGCGGCTCATCGAAAGGTTGATGAGCGAAGAGCCTTTCATTGCCGGTGAGTTAGTTACGCTGGCTGACTGCGTGGCGATGGCGATGCTGCAATATGCAAGCGATTTCTATGCCGTACCGATCCCTCCCGAGTGCGTTAAGCTCCAGATGTGGTTCGATAGCTTCAGCCAGCGCCCCAGCGCCAAGCGGCCACCCTATCCCGAGCAACAGCGGCGCAAGGCATTGGGTTTGATGGAGCAGACGGGAGTTTGCCTTTAGGCTGCGAGCCGTTCTTCCCACTTGCTCAAGTGGCTGAGTCACATTGCAAGCAGTCATTTAAGTTGACCGGACGCTGGTTCGATTCCATTCAAGGCGAAGCCGACCCGTCAGTTGCAATTTCTGCATCTGACGGGATCGATCGTTATGCCGCTTCCCAAACCTGGTTCAGGATCTTGGCCGCAAGCGCCGCTTTGTCTTGTGGCAAGAAGCGGCCGTAGTGCTGCTGCACGACATCAGGAGTATCCTGGATGGCATAGCTTGCCTGTTCGTAGGACCCGGTCTGCTTTAGGATATGGGTTGCGAGGATATCCCGCAGATTATGTGGTCCATGCGGCAGCAGACCTTTAATGGCGCCACGACCAGTATAGGGATTGTAGATGCCGTATCGCTGGATCACCGTTCTCCAAGCCTCATAGAATTTCGTCGAGTCATAGGCCGCGTTGATGCTCGTCGTTTTCACCGTCTTGACGAAGAAGGTGCCAGGATCCTTTGCGCTCCCGAGCAGCACGCCGCGATGCTTGTCGATATAGGCCTCCAGGTATTTGTAGAGATCAAGCAGGTCCGGCAGGATCAAGCGGAACGGCTTTTGCCCAAAAAACGATGAACTGGCGTTCTTGAACGCGACCGACGGGATCAGCACTTCCCAGCCGCCATCACGATCGCTCCAGTTCGCCACATTTCATATCTTCGAGGCGACGTTCTGATGTCGGGATGTGCCCGCGTGGGCAGATGCGCAACTGTCGAAGGTTCTTCTGACGAAGGCCGAGATGCAGACCAAGACGCGGCAGCAAGAAAGATCGCACGGCTTCCGCTGCCGGCCGTGGATAGCGATCTTCGTCCGGCATGTGTTTCAGGATCTCGTCGGTGATCTTGCGATACTCCCCCAACGGGCTGTCGGCTTCGAGAATACACATGATCGGCTCGAACGGATCGCGGTGCACCCGCATCACCCGCTGGATTTCTTTCGATCGGTTGGCCGCATGCCGATGAAACGCATCGCAGGCACCATTCCAGTCGCGGGTAGCGAACTCGATTTCCTCCGGTGCGATCAGCCCCTCGATAGGCCTGAGATTTTTCAGAAGCTCCGGGTGTTGGCGGATCCAGCCCACCTCCGCTCGTGTAAGAGCCTGCGCGATCATCAGCATGTCTTCTTCCCACTTTGTGTAGAAGCCACGCCGCTGCTCGCGCCATTGCAGATACCAGTCCCAGACTCCGGGGAGGACAAGTAGACCAAAGCTTAGCTGACTGAGTGGCACGCCTCGACCTTTGATGATGCCTGACGGGGCGGCGGCCAGCGCGCCGAACATCAATCCGAGATGCTCGATCTTCTGCGAAGCGGTTTCTTCGCCCCACACCCCGTTGCGGTGCAATCCGATCGCCGTCAGCGTCGAGGTCTTGAACCGGATCAGATCGGTCATCTCTATCGCAAGACGCGGCGGGGCTTCAATGACACCGGACAGCAGATCTGGATCGTCAAGCTCCTCGGCCATATGCTGGTTGGCATTGGCAGCAGATGCCAGGGTGTGCGGCGAAAGCGAACCGCCGCCATAGGTGACGCCGGGAAAGCGGATCGCATAGCGCTGCTTGCTGGCTGCCGCCTGGTAGCGGCGATATTCGGTCGAACCGGAGATAATCACCCGGCGCACGCAGTCGAGGATCTCCTCTCGCTTCGTGAATGTCAGGCTGCTGAAATCATCCGGCAGATGCAAAGAAATTCGCCGCCGCTCGGCCGGACTGATATCGCCAAGATCGTGACCGTAGACGGAGCGCGCCTGGTGAGGCAGCTTCTTCTTGAAATACCCTTCCGGCAGTCGGTAACGCGTTTCGATCCGGCGCAGGATGTCGAAACTCACAACCGACCGCGGGACACGTTTGCCCTGGATCCAAGACAGAAGCGTTTTGCTGTCGAAGGTCTCGGTCAAGCGAACCACCGCGCGGTAGAGCTGCCAGTAGCTGTCGCCAAACCGGCGCATATGGTAGATGAGCGCATCTTGAAAACTTGCCGGATCGTCGGTCGCCTCAGATAGCGGATCCGGGAATGCGCTGATCGGCTTTGGCGCAGGACCGCGTTGCGCAGATGTGTTCCGGACAAAAAACAACGTCGGCCGCAGCGCGTTGCCGTTTTCTGGTCGAGGAAGTCGCCGCTGTCTTTTTGACCGCTTCAGCCTTACCTGTCCGGGCAGACGGCTTGGCTGGAGAAATGTCATCAGCGACTGGAGGCGCCTTCAGCCAACGGATGATCTCATCAAGGGCCGGCCGCAATTGCTTCCTGAGTTCAGTGGTCATGTCGTCTTCGATACCGCAGGCCTCTCCGATCGCAGTCCAGTCGAGATGGCCGTTCAGGATTGGCGGCCGTTTGCGGTAGATGATCAGGCTGGTCAGGTAAGGGCGGATATTTTCCAGCACCCGCTTCGAGGATATCGGTGCAATACGCACCTCGCAAAATTCCGAAATTTTTCGCTGAAAATGACGTGATGAAAGATCGTGTTTGGGCATGCTCATTCCGTTTCTCTCTGGCACCAGTGCCGAGGGCGAGCGGAAATATGGTCGTGCGGTAAACAAAACTTGTATGGTTAGTGCATCTCAGCGTCGGTGGGCGACAATTGAGAAAATAACGTGAAAGATATATAAACAGATCATAAGTTAGGAAATGATCCTAAAAGATATCTTTTCTATTGACCTGCGCAATGAGTTTAAGATATCTCCTCCTATACTAGGGAGAGTGGTTGGGTAGGCGATATGGCACGGTCTGAATCAGATGCTCTGCTGGAAATCGGACAATTGCTGAAAGCTGCCCGTAAAGTCCGGCAGCTGACACAGGAACAGGTTGCCGAGATGGCAGGCATATCGCGTCCCCGCTATCGTGAGATAGAAACCGGAAGCAGTGCTGCGCGCACGACGACCCTCATCAACATCGCCCGCGCGCTCGGGCTTGAATTGATGCTCATCCCGCAAGCTATGGTTCCGGCTGTTGATGCCCTGCTGCGGCCGCACGACGATCTGGATGATCTCCCGGCATTCATGGCTCACCCAGATGAGGGTGAGAATGTCTGAGGTTGCTCCCGATCCGAGATCCATCTCGTCGCTCGACGTGCTGCTGAACGATGTGAAGGTCGGTACAATTGTTCGGACGCCTGGCGACTTCAACGCCTTCAGCTTCGCAGACAGCTATCGCGCAACCGGCGGCGTTCCAGTGCTTAGTCTGTCTTTTCGCGCAGCCACTGGCGGCTTGCGGAAGGATCCGAAGCCCGTCGCCAGAGCGTTACCGGCGTTCTTTGCCAATCTGCTTCCCGAAGACAAGCTGCGCGAGGCGATGGAAAAACACCACGCGGGGAGTGTTCGCGCGGGAAACGATTTCGACCTGCTTTTCGCGCTTGGGTCTGATCTGCCTGGCGCAGTCCGCGTCGTGCCGAGTGACGGAACGGTTGTGTGTTTCGACAACCTGTCCGCTCCCAAGCCGAAGGCCCGGTTCTCGCTTGCCGGCGTCCAGATGAAGCTTTCGGTCATCAAGAATACGGGGAAGGGCGGTGGACTAACTCTGCCGCTCGGCGACGACCAGGGATCCTACATCGCCAAGTTTCCATCGACCTCGTTTCCCGGGGTGTCGGAAAATGAATATGCCAATCTCGCGTTAGCTGAAGCGATCGGGATGGAAGTGCCGGAACGTGAACTGGTCGAGCAGTCGGAGTTTGAAGGTATACCGAAGGAGTTCGAGACGCTGTCGGATGGAAAAGTCCTGCTCGTTAAACGCTTCGATCGCGGCGCAAGCGGCGAGCGCATCCATATTGAGGATTTCGCGCAGGTGTTCGGCGTTTATCCTTCGCGGAAATACGAAGGTGCCGCCTATCATGATATCGCCGCAGCCTTGAACGTTGCCGTATCGTCCACCGCTGCTCTTGAGTTCGTCCGCCGACTGGCTCTGATAGCCATCACCGGCAATGGCGACATGCACTTGAAGAACTGGTCGTTGATCTATAACGGGGCAGGTGACAAACCGCAGTTCGCGCCCGTCTATGACGTGCTCTCGACGATCCCTTACATCCCTGCGGATGCCATGGCTCTGTCGCTCGCCGGCGAACGGCCCTTCAAGGCGCTGAACGTGCAGCGATGGAAAGCCTTCGCCAATCGTGCGCGGCTGCCGGAAGCGGCCGTGCTCAAAGCGGTGGTCGAGACGGTCGAGCGCGTCAACGAACTTTGGTGGTCATTGCCGGAACGGAAAGTCGTTCCGCAGAAAGTTCTCGAGCGTATCGATACGCATGTCAGGCTGATGACACCGATCCTTGGCACGTGCGCAGAGTAAAGCCGTCCGGCCGAGCGGTGGCGGCGAAGCTCCGTCCTAGCCCGTGCGCCAATTCTCTTGGCGCATCTTCAGCCGTTGCTAAAGAGTATCATCAACGATTCTGAGCGAGAGCGCTTCCTGCACGACATGGTGCTCCGCAGCATCCACAGTTTCTGAGATGGCATCGCGAGAATACCTTTAAACAACAGCGCGCCGACGGTTCAGATCCTTTCAAGGCGTTTCATGCCAGTGACGGCACTTTGAGGTTTTGCCAATGCCGGGGTTAAAGGTGTTTGTGGGGTCAAGTCCGCGGTAGAAATCACGCAGTGCAGGCTTTGCTTCATAAAGATGGCCCACATTGTGCTCGGCCGGATATTCCGCACCGCGTGCGTCCAAAAGGGCGCAGATCTGATGTTCAAGTGCGGCACAGTCCACACCCTTTTTCACCAGATATTCCTGGTGCATGACCTGGCACAGGAAATGGCCGACATAGATCTTAAGCGCCATCTTGTGCGAAATCTCTTCTGGCAGTGTCTCGAACCACTCGATCGTGTCACGCGGAAACGCGACATCAAGGGCGACGATATCTTCCACCGTGCGCCCGTGCACCGCCCGATAACGCACCACCGCGCTGCCTACGGTGAAGCGGTTGAGGAAGGCAGCCTTGCCTTCGGTTTCCGTGCATTCGATGAAATCGCCGGCCGCGCTGGGGAATATCGACGTCAGATAGTCCCGCATTTCTGCGATGCAGGCATCCCCTGAACGGATCATCAGATGGTGCGGATAGGTGTCGCGGTAAGTGATCAGCCGCTCGGGAATCTGCTCGGGCAAGAAGCGGCTCGCCCATTGCAGCAGGTGGTCGGAGATGGTCTTGCCGAGGCCTAACCGCTCCGTCAGGCCGTCAAACCAACTCTTGGCCGCAAAGGCGCGAGGCACGTTGACGGTGCCGAATTTTCGTATGAAAAAATAGAGATCCTTCCCCCAGACCTGGGCTGCGCGGAAGGCGTCGGTATGCATGTATTCCCCAGCGATCGGGAGTGTCTTGAAGTTGGCCAGAATATTGCGGCGGATGGCTTGCAATTCGGCGGGGTCACGGGTGCCGATGTAGAAGACCTCTTCCTGCTCGGCCACGGCGAACGTGTCCAGCCGGATGGCAAAGACGCCGATCTTGCCCGCCGAGCCTGACGCCTCGTAGTGGCGGCGCGGATCGGCGTTGAAACGGGCAGGGGTGCTGGCTGCAATGTCGCGCACGTGCTCCTTGTATTCGATGTCGGAGGCCTGCACGCCTTGCGGGAAGTCCACATCCGCATCCGAGTAATCGCCCGCGTCCAGCCGGGTCAGGATGTCCAGCGGCTTGCCGCCAAGTCGGATGCCTAGGTGATTGACGAGATGCAGGCAGCCCTGCGCATCCACCTGCGCAAACAGGGACAGCTGGGTATAGGCCGGCCCGCGTTGTACGAGTGAGCCGCCGGAATTGTTACAGATGCCCCCCGTGACCGATGCACCGATGCAGCTGGAACCAATCACGGAATGCGGCTCTCGTCCCAACGGCTTTAACCGCCGCTCCAGCTGATCCAGCGTTGCTCCCGGCAGGCACAGCACCTGTCGTCCATTGTCGAGCAAATCGATACGCGTGTTGCGGAGGGTCGAGATGATGACGATCGGGCGGTCGTATCCATCGCCGAACGGAGTCGATCCGCCGGTCAACCCTGTATTTGCCGCCTGGAAAATGATGGCAACATCGGCCGCAACACAGGTTTCGAGCACTTTCCACTGCTCGACCAGCGTCCCAGGCTCGACAGCGGCCAGCACCTCGCCATCGCCATAGCGATAGCCCCTGCGGAAGCGCCGGGTGCCCCGGATACCGGTGTGAACATAGCGGCGGCCAACGATATCCTGCAGCTGTTGGATCAGGGAGCCGGTCATGAGGTAGCAACTCTTCCAGAGATGGACAAATGGACCTGCCCCGCAGCCGGGGCAGGCATGCTTGGGGGCATCAGCGCCCGATCAAGGAGGGCAGCGTCATGCTGACCGCAGGGACGAAAGTGATCACCAGAAGGCACACCACGATGACCCCGACGAACACCATCAACGGCTTCAACATCTGGGTTACAGAACAACCAGCAATCTGTGCCGCGGCGAAGAGATTGACGCCGAGCGGCGGCGTGATCATGCCAAGTGCCAGATTCACCACCATGACGGTGCCGAAGTGGACCGGCTCGATGCCGACACGCGCGGCGGCATCCTGGAGGATCGGCGCAAGAACGATGATGCTCGCCCCTGTTTCGATGAACATGCCGATGACGAATAGCATGGCATTGATTGCCAGCATCAACGACGCCGGACCGTCAAAGGTGCTTGTCAGCCAAAGCGCCGCAGCATCTGGCACGCCCTGCCGGTTGAGAAGGTAACCCATCAGGCTGGCAGTCCCGATGATGAACATGATGACGGCGGAGGTGACAACCGATTTGCGGAAGGCGTTGGCCAGATCCGCCCATGTCATCTCCTTGTGGAGGAACAAACCCACCACCATGGCATAGACAACCGCGATGACGCTGGCTTCTGTCGGCGTGGTGACGCCGCCATAGATGCCGCCCATGATCAACAGAGGCATCAGCAGGGCCCAGACAGCGCGTCTTATGGCCGTGAGGCGTGGCAGACTGCCCTCCCCATCGCGTTTGCCCCAGCCCTTGACCCGGCACCAGATGACAGCCGTCATCAACAGGGCTCCAGCAATCATCAGGCCCGGCAGAATGCCGGCGAGGAAGAGCTGCGGGATCGAGGTCTGGGTCGCGACGCCGTAAAGGATCATCGGGATCGACGGCGGGATGATGACGCCGAGCTCTGCCGAGGTGGCCATGAGGGCGGCGACGAACCCGACCGGATAGCCATACTGGCGCATGGCGGGAATGAGCACGACGCCGACGGCGAATGTTGTGGCGACGCTTGAACCGGAAATCGCCGAGAATAGCATGCACGTCAGCACGCAGGTGGCCGCAAGGCCGCCCTGAATCTGTCCGACGAAAGCACGTGCAAACTCGACGAGACGGCGGGACAGGCCGCCAACCTCCATCAGGTTTCCGGCAAGAATGAAGAAGGGGATTGCGGCCAGCGGAAACTTGTCGAGGGCGATAAAAATCTGCTGGGGCACCACGATGGCGGGCAGGGTGGTGAAGCCGAACAGCCCGATCATCGATGCAAGCCCAATCGCGATGGCGATGGGAACCGAAATAGCGAAGAGCACCAGCATTGCGGAGACGAGTGCACCGGTCATTGTGCTGTCTCCTTTCCGGACTGGATGAACTGCACGATCGCCCCAAGTGCCGCGAACAACGATCCCACCGGAATCGCGGCATAGCCCCAGGCCATGGAAATCTCCAGACCTGCCATTTCCTGCATCCGGACACGTTGGGCCGTTGCGATGCCGAACCAGAAGAGGGTGACAAACATGATCAGGCAGGAGACGAGCGTGGTGGCTTCGATGCTGCGGCGCAACCTGCCCGTGGTAGCCTCTCGCGCCAGATCGATGGCAACGAGCGCGCCTTTGCGCAGAGCAACGGAAATCCCGAGCAGCACCATCCAGACCAAGGCGAGGCGGGTCAGTGCTTCCGACCAGCTGGAAGGCGTATGGAAAAGGAAGCGCCCCATCACCTGCCAGAAGCTGGACGCTACCGCGACGGCCAGCGCAAGGGAGGCGGCAAATGCCACCCCCCGTGCAACAATCCTGTCCGTGCGACGGATCAGAGTGGCCGCTGAGCTCATTGAGCTTTCCAGTCGCGGATGCGCTTCAGGAGGTCGGCGCCGAACTGGCTTTCGAATCCGGCATTGGCCGCTGCCATGGCCTTGCGGTAGGCGTCGCGGTCAGTCACCTCGACCACCTCGATGCCGCGCTTGCGCAGTGTTTCGATACCAGCGGTTTCGTCCTGCTCCACCCGTGCCCGATTGGCGGCGGATGCGGCCTTGCCGCCTTCTTCCACTGCGGTTTTCTGCTCGTCCGTCAGGCCGGCGATGAAGTCCGGGTTGCAGACGAAGATGCCTGGCGAATAGACGTGGCGGGTGAGGTAGAGGTGTTTCTGCATCATGTCGAGATTGTTCGACAGGATCACTGGGATCGGGTTCTCCTGACCGTCGACCGTGCCCTGCTGCAGGGCCGAAGGCAGTTCGGAAAAGGCCATTGGCGTCGGCAAGACGCCGGCGGCCTGCCAAGCCTGCATATGCACCTGGTTTTCCATGGTGCGGATTTTCATGCCGCGCAGGTCATCCGGCGAATGCACGGCTTTGGAACCTGTCGTCAGATTGCGGAAGCCGTTTTCCAGCCAGGCAACGCCGTAAAGACCATGCGCCGGGAAAAGGGCCAGGAGCTCTTGGCCCACGTCCGAGTCCAGTACGCCGCGCGCGTGCTTGTAACTGTCGAACAGGAACGGCACATCGAGGACGCGGGTCTCGGCCACGAAATTGCCGAGCGGGCCGGCTGAGCCCATGGCGCACTCCTGAGAGCCGAACTGCACGCTTTCCAGTGCTTCGCGCTCGTTGTCCATGCGCTGGATCACCACATTGATCGTGCCGCCAGACTTCTCTTCTGCCACCTTTTTGAAGGCTGCCGCCGCAAGGCCAAAGTGGCTGTCCGCGGGTGAGGAATGGGTTAGGGTCAGGGTTGTCTGGGCCGACGCCGTGAGGATGCCTGCGGCCAGTATCAAGCTGGTCAGTGCGGCTGTCTTCGTGGACTGTGACGGGTTCATGGTTTTCCTCCTCCAGATAGAAGGCAGGTCCCGATGGGACATGCCGTTTTTGATGTTAAAGCAAGCCTTCCGGCAGCAGGGCCGCCGGGAAATTCTGGTAGCTGACGGGGCGCAGGAAACGCCGGATTGACAGTGTGCCGACACTTGTGGCGCCGAAATTCGTTGAGGCCGGGTAGGGGCCGCCATGCACCATGGAATCGACAACCTCCACGCCGGTCGGGAATCCATTGACGAGCACACGTCCGGCCTTTCGCTCGAGCACGGGCAGTAGCGTACTGGCCAGAGGAAGGTCGCCATCGTCCATGTGCAAGGTGACCGTCAGCTGACCCTGGAAGCTCCGCGCGATGCGGCGCATCTCCTCCGGTGTTTCCACGCGGACGATAAGACCGAGCGGACCAAACACTTCCTCCGACAACATATGGCAGGCGAGGAACTGGCTGGCTGTCGTCTCGTAAAGGTTCGGATTGCTGCTACGCCCTTCCGAGACGGTCTCATGTACCGGCTGCACCGTCTCACGGCTCTGCAAGCGGGCTTGGCCAGACTGATAGGCGCGGGCAATGCCTTCTGTCAGCATGACCTGCGGGCCGGTCTTGGCGAGTGCTTCCTTTGCGGCGGACACAAAGCTGTCCGCGTCCGCGCCGGCCACAACAACCGCAATGCCCGGATTGGTACAGAACTGGCCGGCGCCCATCGTCAGCGAGGCTGCCCAGCCTGCGCCAAGGGCACCGGCACGTGCCTTTAAGGCTTGCGGCAGAAGGAACATCGGATTGACGCTTCCCAGTTCCCCGAAAAAGGGGATCGGCTCTGGGCGGCTGGCACACAGGTCGAACAACGCTCGTCCGCCTGCCAGCGAACCGGTGAAGCCGACGGCCTTGATGAGCGGATGGGTGACGAGGGCGCTGCCCACATCCCGATTGCCGCCCTGCACCAGACTGAAGATGCCCGGATCCATTCCGAGCTTGCCAATGGCGGCATGAATGGCTTCAGCGACGATCTCGCTTGTGCCGGGGTGGGCTGAATGGCCCTTCACCACAACCGGGCAACCGGCGGCAAGAGCTGCTGCTGTGTCACCGCCGGCCGTTGAGAAAGCGAGGGGGAAATTGGAGGCGCCGAACACCGCAACCGGTCCAATCGGGCGCTGCATCATGCGGATCTCCGGACGCGGCGCCGGCTGGCGGTCCGGCAGTGCGGCGTCGAGGCGGCGGTCGAGATACTCCCCCTTTTCGATGTGGCTGGCGAAAAGCCGGAGCTGGCCGGTCGTGCGGCCCCGCTCGCCCTCAAGACGGGCGGCCGGCAGCCCGGTTTCCTGGCAGCCGATTTCGGTAATGGAGACACTCCGTGCCTCAATTTCATCCGCAATGGCCCGCAGCAGGGCAGCGCGGTCATTGGTTGACGAATAGCCATAGGACCAGAAGGCGGTTTCAGCGGCTTCTGCGGCGCGATTTACCATCTCGACGGTGCCCAGCGAAAAGGCGGCGGGCTCACCGGAAACGGGCTCATTGTAAAAACGATCGGGCGTTGCCACCCATTCGCCGGCGATCAGGTGTTTGCCGTGCAGCGTATAGGTCATCTTGTCACTCCCAGTGTGGACTGTTCGCTTACAGTGCTGCCTGCAGCATGGCGTGGTAATCCTCAGCCGTAGCGTCACGCGGGTTGGTTCGGTGGCTGTGGTCGGCAAGCGCTCCCTTCACCACCTTGTCAAACAGGTCAGCGGTAACACCCAGCTGCGAGAGGCGGGTGGGCAGGCCGATGGCACGGGTCATATCTTCGATGGCGGCGCCAATGTCTACATCAGCAGCAAGGCCCATGGTATCGGCAAGGCGGGCATACTTGTTCTCGTCAACCGAGGTCTTTGCACTGCGGTTGAAGGCGAGCACCGGCGGCATGAAGATGGCATTCAACATGCCGTGATGCAGCTTCGGATTGAGGCCACCCAGCGAGTGGCTGAGGCTGTGCACGCAGCCGAGGCCCTTCTGGAAGGCCATGGCGCCCATGGTTGCTACGATCGCCATGTTGGCGCGGGCACCGCGGTTGCTCGGCTCTTCCACGGCAAGGCGGATGTTGGCCCAGCCGCGGCGCAGGCCTTCCAGCGCGATGCCATCGGCAGGCGGGTTGAAGGAGGGGGCGAGATAGGTCTCGATGCAGTGGGAAATCGCGTCCATGCCCGTAGCGGCGGTCAGCATGGGCGGCAGGCTCATCGTCAGTTCCGGATCGACGATAGCGGCTTTCGGCACCAGGTAGGGAGACAGCAGTCCGACCTTGCGTCCATCTTCCAGAATAATGATGGCGGCGCGACCCACCTCGCTGCCCGTACCGGCGGTGGTCGGAATGGCGATGGTGGGGAATGTGCGCGCGGTTATCTTTTCGAGGCCGCCCTCGACCACGGCATAGGTCTTCAGCGGCCCCTCATGGGCGCCCATCACGGCCACCGCCTTGGCAAGATCCAGCGCAGAGCCACCGCCGATGGCAACGATACCGTCACCTTTGGCTTCTCGGAAGAGCGCGGTCGCTTTCACGGCTGCTGCTTCGTTCGGGTTGCCTGGGGTTTCGTCAAAAACGGCAGCTGGGGTGATGCCAGTGGCGGTCTCGATGCGCTCCAGAATACCAAGTGCACGCACGCCCTTGTCGGTGACGATGACCGGGCGGGGGATCCCGGCAAGTTCCAGCTCACCCTTCAGCGTTGCGATCTCCCCGTACCCGAATTGGACCCGCGTCACATAATTGATCAGGCTCATGCGCCTCCCCCTACTTGGTATTCCTATTTGATAACGTCTTGGGACAGTTTCTCGCGAGAGCGACTGTAAAATCATCCGGCTGTGGAAAATAACGGCAGAAAAATAGCTGTAAATCCGCTATTGCTGAATATCGATATAACAAAATGGAAATTGAAACCGATGCCGCGCATCTATTCTAACCCGATGATCCGCCTCTCTATGCGGCAATTGCTTTTGATATCAGCCATTGACGACAACGGTTCGCTAAAGCGGGCATCGGAGTTGATCGGCATGAGCCAGCCGCGCGCGACCAAGGCGTTGCAGGAGGCTGAGGAACTGACCGGCACGCAACTGTTTAACCGGACGAATCGCGGGCTTAACCCGACACCTGCGGGCGAATGCATGATCCGGCACGCAAAAACCATGCTGTCACAATTGAAGGCGATGGAGGAGGAGATCAACACGGCATCCGACAGCGGATGGGCTAGGTTGCGCATCGGCACAATCATGGGTGCCGTTCCCTATTTGACGGAAACCATCAGCAGCTTCCTCAGACGCTTCCCCCGCACCTCGTTCGAGATTCTGGAGGATACCAGCGTAGAACTGTTCAGGCAGTTAGATCGAGGGCTGCTCGATCTTATCATTGGGCGCAGCTCCATGATCGCCACTCCGCAGCTTTACCATGTCACGGCCTTTCACGATGAACGGTTGGCGGTAGTTGCCAATCGCGCTCACCCTTTGGTTGACCGCAAACGCGTGCGCTTGACGGACCTCGAGGATTCCCGCTGGATTGTCTATACTGCGGCGATGCCCATGCGGCTGTTGCTGGAGCAGGAGTTTCGACAGGCCGGGCTCCAAATGCCCTCCGGACTAATGGAAACGCGCTCCGCACTGACCACGATTTCACTGATCCAGGCCGAACCGAATACAGTCGCGCTGCTCTCTAGCGACGTTGCCGAATTTTTCGTAAACTTCGGCATGGCCAGTATCCTGCCTATGCATCTTCGTTCCAAGAGCGAACCCTACGAAGTCATAACTCGCCGCTCCGTGGAGCAGTCAACACATGTACAGGCTTTCATAAACGATCTCTTGGCCGGAGCGACGGGTTGCCATTGAGCAGCAGCAATTATTGGAGATGCCCACGACATGTTCGGCAGGACGGTCTTCGATCCTGTCGGGGCGGAATTGTTCGATGCAGATCTGGCTGAGCGTTATGGCTGGATAAGCCGGGCACTTCCACTTGGAGAGCTTGATGCGTTAATTGACGGTCTGGCCAGGGCAATCGCCTCGCGCGCGCCGGGTGTGGTGCTTGCCGCCAAACAGGTGATCGATGCAAGTTCCAAGGACCTGACGCCCGCTCTTCCGACCAACAACGAACTGCTTGGCCAGACTTTTTCCGCGCCGATCGCGACGACACTCACTCTCGCCGCCCTGGAAGCAGGAGCGCAAACGCGTGAGGGCGAGAGGAAGCTGGAGGAAATGCTGTCTTCTTTGATCTGAACAGTCTCTGGCGGTGTGACCGCCAGGTTGCCATAGACACCTTTTCTGTCGCCAAAGCTTGCAAGGCCGATTCTTCTCAACGCGACGAGAGGCCGAGAGCGGCCTCTCGTCGGAAGTTGGAGCGCTTTTGTGCCTTGTTATCGATCATGCAGGGTGCGGCGGACCCGCGTAAAGGGGACATCGTCACGGATACGGCCTCGTCCCCTGGGCTCCACCTGCGGCCACATGCTGGCAGGCCCTGACCGATCAATGAACCTTGGCAGACCGTGTCAGCCCATCAACGATCACTGAAGCGTTGTTTCGCCGCCTCGGTAACCGGTGTATAAAGGGCGACGCGGGTTCCCTCTGGGTCCGAGAACTGGGCCGTGCGATTTCCCCATGGCAAATCCTTAGGCTCATGAACCACCTCGACCTGGTCTTTAAGCCGTGCGAATTCCGCATCGACGTCGGATACCATGAATTCGAGAATGGCCGTTTTATTGGCGCCGGGCTCCGCACTACCCTCCTTGAAGAGAGCGACCGTCTCCGCGCTCCCTATTGCCAAGGCAGCACCTGGCGTGACGATTTCAGCAAAAACGGGAGCAAGCCAGTCCGCGCGGAAGCCCGTTACCAGTTCGTAGAAGGCCACCATCTTCTTAACATCTGTGGCGACGAGACGGGTGGATGCAAATTTCATAATCTTTTCCTTCAGTCGGTACGATCTCTTTCCCTGCTTTTGTGACACAGTCCTGCTGACAACGTTGTGGCAGCAGGAGTCAGCAGTTATGCGAAAAGCCGAACGGCTTTTTCAGATCATCCAGATCCTTCGAAGGTCGGGCCGCTCGGTCACCTCGGCGCAGCTTGCGGATGAACTCGAGGTGGCGCGACGAACCATCTACCGTGACATCGCGCACCTGATTGGGCAGCGCGTTCCCATCGACGGGCAAGCTGGGTTCGGTTACGTCCTCGATCCGCGATATGACATGCCGCCCCTGATGCTCACGCCTGAGGAAATAGAGGCCGTTTTGCTCGGCGTTCAAATGGTGGCAAAGCTGGGGGACCCCGCCATCACGAATGCCGCCAGAGATGTCCTCGCAAAGATGGCGTCCGCAATCCCGAGCGACCTTCTTCCCTTCATGGACGAACCCGGAGTCAGCCTGAAACCCGGCGAGATCACCGACGGCTCGACCTTCGACACCCGTCCGCTCAGGCGGGCGATCAGGGAGGGGCGAAAGATCAAGCTCGAATACTGCGCGGCGAATGACGAGGTCACCCACCGTATCGTCTGGCCCCTGCTTTTGGGCTATACGGACGCGCATAGTCTCTTGATTGCCTGGTGTGAATCGAAGCAAGATTTTCGTCATTTTCGCACCGAACGCATTCTCAATCTTGAGGTTCTCGAAGACAGTATCGGCGTTTCCAAGAGCAAGCTCAGACAGCAATGGCTGCAGTGGCGTGAAGCCGAACTCACCCGGTCGCGCCCCACTCCATGACTGCGGTGGGCCAATCCCGGACCTTATCGTCACAAACTTCGATGTCGGCTTTCGTGTAGTGCCCCTACAAGCGGAAAGGCCGCTATGGGTCTACCGCAACAGAAACAGCATGGCGCTTGTCATCAGACTGCCGACCAGAAAATAGGGCGCGTTCACCATCGTGTAGTAAAACGGCCTGGGGAAATTGGGATTGATCGCGATCGTCATGCACATCGCCAGGAGATAACCGACGCCGATCACCAGCCCGAGCAACAGGGCATCGGCAAGGGAGACAATGCCGATCATGCGCATGATTGCGGCCGTGGTGACGATCATAACAACATTGCACAGGAAGGGTCCGAGGATGGTCAGCATGTCCACATTGGCGGCCGGCATGGTCTCACGTCCCAGCGCGATTGCGTAATATTTGGGGACCAAGGCGCCAAAATAAACGCCCCCGAACACGAAGCCGAACGCGGAAGCCGCAAGAACGCCCCAGAGACTGATCTGGGCAAATGCACTGAAAACCATGGTTCACTGTCTTTCTCAATGTCGTCGCTGGACGCCCAGCGGCTTTATGAAACAAATGAAACGGGTATAGATGCACTCAACTGACACTTCACGGCAGTTGTACGATGAGCGGACCCGATAGATTGCTGCGCCTTCTTCAGCTTATGCGCGTCATGGCACCCCCGATCACGGCGGAACGCCTGGCGGTCGAACACGGTGTGTCCGTACGATCGATCTACCGCGATATCGACCTGTTACGGTTGTCGGGCGCCAGAATTGAGGGGGAACGCGGCTATGGCTATCGGTTGATCGAGGACTATGCTCTGCCGCCGCAAACATTCGATCGTCTGGAAACCGAGGCGATTACCGCGGGACTAGGCGAAGTGCGCCAGATGGGCGATCCGGACCTGGCGCATGCCGCCGAGTCTGTGCTCGCCAAAGTCGCCGCAACCTTGCCGGATGATCGCGAGCAGCAATTGCTGCATGCAATATCCCATGTTTATCGGCTGAGTGGTCGCTACGGCTCGCATCCGCATCTGCAAACGATACGGCAGGGTGCCACACGGTCGCAGCACGTATTTTCCGCGTTCGTGAATGACTATCCAGACAGCAAGTCCATCGAGTTCCAACAGGTCAAACCTTCTAACGATGGTGACCTGCAAGACCGCAATCCCAGAATTGCCAGCAGACATGGAACCTGGTTCCTTGTCTGCTCAACGTCGCCATACGAAAGTCAGCCAGCCACTCTTCGAAGCGATTGCTCAATCTCGCCGCCGCAATAGGCTTCACCATAGTCCTCAAAGCTCCGGCGGCTCAGGTCGTCGAGAGGCGTGGTACTACCCACCCGTGTTGCAAAGCTCCGAATGATTGGCGAAGTATCCTCTATAATTCGTTCGATAGTCGGGAAGCGAGCAGCCATCGTCCCCCAGAGAATTGCGGTCACAATATCTGCGACGCCAAGGCTTTCGGTTCCAAGGAAAAAGCCGGTATCCGCCCTCAGGCCGTGCCTTGTTCCGGTATCCTCGAAAATGCGCACCCACTTCTGCAAACGCGGAACAAACTTCTCCCACTTTTCCGGCGTCCACATCTCGCGCCCGCCGTCGAGCGTCAATTCGTCAAGAACATCGTTGGCATCATTCACGAGTTTGGCCGTGATTGCGCGGCCCTCGAAAGTTTTCGGCAGGAGATTCAGCCGCTCACCGAGATACATGGCGATCGCAGGCATCTGGGAAACTGCAAAACGTCGTTCGCGGTCAATCAATACCGGCGGCCCCATGAAGGCGACCGGCTGTTTTCCCGGCTCACGGCCCATCATCTCTTCGACCGCATCAACAGCGTGTTCGACCCAGGAGTACCCGCGATACGCCAGAATTCCCCGAATGAACTGGCCTCGAAACGGAACGGGCCAATAATAGAGCTCGAAGTTGTTCATGTCTTGGACCCCTCTCATGCGAAGCACTAACGGAGCAGGCGGTCGCCAGTTCCGATGAGATAAAGTCAAATCAACCACCAGGTTTCACAAAAGCATGGTTGTATGTTCGCGACCAAAGACATGTCTCGTTGCGATGCGTGACGCTGGCAAGCCCGAGGCAACCTCACCAGCGTGGCACAAGTCTCTCATATCGCGGATCAAACAGCTTCATGTATGCCGTGTCGTCGCGTTCCTTCGAACTGCTTTTCTCATAAAGTGCAGCAAGAGACGCGAGTTTTTTTCTGTCCAGTGATACGCCAAGCCCGGGGTTTGCCGGCAAGTCAAGTTTCCCGTTGTGGAAAGTGAAGGGCGTTCCCTCGGTTACGTCGGTAGCGGTCCATGGGTAGTGCGTATCGCAGTCGAAGGTAAGGTTTGGTGTCGCGGCAGCGGTGTGGACCATCGCGGCGAGGGTGATCCCCAGATGTGAGTTCGAATGCATGGAAAGGCCAAGGTCCATCACTTCGCAGATTTTGGCAAGATGAGACGAGGCCCGAAGTCCACCCCAGTAATGATGGTCAGAAAGAACAATATTCACTGCCTTTTTCTTGAAGGCAGTGGCAATGTGATCGAACTCGAGTACGATCATGTTTGTTGCGAGGGGGATTGAGGTTGCGGCGGCTACCTGCGCCATCTGGTCCATGCCCAGGACAGGATCCTCCAAATATTCCAGAACGTTTTCGAGCTTGCGCGCCACATAGATTGCAGTCTCGACGGTCCAGGCGCCGTTTGGGTCAATGCGCAAAGGATGGCGCGGGAAAGCTTCCCGAAGTTTCAGCACTGTTTCTATTTCAAGGTCGGGGTGGAGCACACCTCCTTTTATTTTCAGCGACTGGAAACCGTATTTTGCAACCATCCTGCGCGCTTCGCCAACCATCTGGTCAGGTGTCAGAATTTCCCCCCATTCGTCCGGATCCTCGCCGATATGCGAGGCGAATTTGAAAAACAGATAGGCACTGAAAGGAACACTCGTCCGAACAGCACCGCCGAGGAGATCGCACACCGGGCGGCCAAGGATCTTGCCCTGAATGTCGAGGCAGGGAACTTCAAACGCCGAAGCAACCACGTCCGTGAGCTTGTGATCAGCGACAGCCGACTTGGCATTGATGCCACCAGCGCCGGGCAAGGCGGCGAAAACACGCGATTTCAATTCATGCAGGTGAAACGGATCCAGTCCGACAAGTACCGGAGCCGCGCGTCTCAATCCTTCCAGCGCCTTGATACTTCCATAACTTTCCCCGAGGCCAACCGTACCGTCATCGCATACGACTTCGATGATGGTGCGCAGGGCATGCGGTTGGTGCACACCTTTGCAGTTGAGCAGTGGGCGGTCTGGAACTGCGACCGGTGTGAGTTGAACTTCGGTTATCCGCATCAAAAAGCTCCTTGTCCCCACCAGCTGCGTGCAGCTGTCATGGCATCATCCAGTGGCGGCAGTTCGGGATGCCAGTGGCGTTCCCATTCCAGACTGAGGGGGATATGTCGTTCATCCGATTTTAGTAGCGAAAGCATTTCCGCCATGGGAAAATCGCCGTGGCCGGGCAATACATACCGCCGTTGCCCGTCGATATTGGTCGTGCTGTCCTTGACATGCAGATGGACGACATTTCTTTCGATATGATGCCAAAGGGTCTTGAGATCGGCGCCTTTGGCCCAGGTATGATGCGTGTCCCACAAAATCCGGGCTGCCGGCACATGCTCGATGAAGGTTACAAGATGCCCGAAATCGGCCAGCGCATCATGGGTCTCTATCATCAGATCGACATTCAACCCGCGTGATTGCCGAAGGGTCTGCCATTCGTCTAGCAGTGCTAATGCACCTGCCATCCCGTTCGGCCCCGATTGCCTGCCACCGTCGAAAATCCGCAGATAAGCGATGCCTGCAGCTTCTGCCCAAGCGATGAAGGGCTCGATTGCTGAAAGGTCGGCGCTGCCGAACAACCGAAAGGAAGTGTTCAGGGCGGCGACCCTGAGATTGCGTTTAATCAGGAAGGCTGCAAATCCGGCGGGAGTGCCAAACTCGGCAGCGAGCGCCGCGATCAGGTCGATCGTGCCGGACAACGCGCGCAATTCCACGCTTGACGTGCCATGGCGTTTTGCAAGATCGGCGACTTCGCACAGACTGAGTTCGGAGCAACCGAGCGTGGAAAAACAATAATTGAAAGCTCTCATGCCATGCGCTCCATATCCCGCTTATGGACTGGGTGAAGCGGCTCAAGTCCCGCGACAAAACGTTCAATCTCGGTGATGGCCAAGTCGGAAAGCGCCCGCAATTCATTGCCCAACGCTCCGGCAATATGAGGGGTGAGCACGACGTTGGGCAAATCGTAAAATGGGCTATCCGGCGGCAGGGGTTCCGGCTCCGGAGTATCGATCAGAATACGCAACCGCCCTGAAACTGCTTCGGTGAGCAAGGCATCGTGATCAACCAGCCAGCCGCGTGCCGTATTGATAAAGATCGCATGATCGGCCATCAGCGCCAGTTCACGGGCACCAATCATGTGGCGGGTTTCGGGCAGGATTGGCGCGTGCAGTGAGACAACATCGGACCAGACGAGAAGCTCGTCGAGCTCCATTTTCGTAGCAGCAAATGCGGCCGCGTCTTCCGCTGAAATAAAAGGGTCGTAGACGGCGATCTGGAATTTTCCGCGCGCCAGCAACTCCATGACCAGCCGACCAATCCGTGATGCACCGACAATGCCGACTTTGCGCGAATAATTGCCAAGATAGGGCAGACTCATGCCACGCCTGCTGCCAAAGCCGCCCGTGCCGCGCTCTGCTCGATGTTCGTCTCGAAGACGAAACACATCCTTGCCGGACATGATGATTGCAGCGTATGTAAACTCGGCAACCGGTACGGCCATGGCGGATGCCGCCGTGGTGAGGAGAATATCGGATGTTTCCCAGAATTCAGCAGGCGCAACGGTGCGAACCGATGATGCGGCATAGGCAACCATCCTGAGCTTTGGCGCACGGGCGAGGCGCTCGCGTGTCAGCGAAGGCGTGCCCCAGGCAGAGAGCAGTATATCGGCATCAACCAGCGCTTCGGCACCCGCGGCCGTATCGAAATCCGTATAGGGGAAACCCGGGATGATGTCGGCAATGGCATTCAACCGTGCCCATTCGCGCGAACCAAAGAAACCTTCGGGAAGTTCGTTGCGCATGGCAATCAACAGCCGTGGTTTGTCCTGAGATTGTCTCATGGGCGTACCGGACTTGAAACAGGGCGAACCTCGATGCGGGTGACATCAATTTCGATCGGACGAGAACCGGGCTGTAGGATCACATCGAAAAAAAGTTCGGGAGGGGCTCCGCCTGGCCTGAGTTTCAGGGGTGGAGTTCTAAGCGCCCCGCACCATTGGGTCGCTGGGAAAGGAAAAAATGTGCCGTCATCCGAAAGGAAAGGGGCAAGCGAGACTGCCTCCTGTCCATCGGCTGCGATATCTTTAAGACGGAGCGAGATTCCCAACATCTCGTCATGCGCTGGTACCTCGACATCGCATATGGCCTCAACCCATACGCCTGTGCCCGGATGGGCAAGCCTCCCGCCGAGACGGTGGCTCTGCTCACCAGTTCCCGTGACTGTCAGGGCTGAAAAATCCGATGCCAGATTGCCTGCTGGATTGTCCACCGGATCAAAACGATCGTCTTTTGCCAGGATACGGGCCGGCCCGCGTGGCACGATCGTCTCAAGATAGGTGGCGAGCAATTTCCCGACAGCAAAGGCGCCTGTCACCGCAAAATGGGTGCCGTCGTCGGAGTAGCCGGGGTAGGGCTCGCCGAATTCACTTTCGGGATCGACCCAGGCCGAGTTCCAGTCAAAAACATGGCAATTGGCATGATCTGCTGCAAATTCGATGCTCTGCCGGTTGATCCAGTGCGCCTTTGCCCGCTCCGCACCGTCAGCCGGCCATTTTCCGACACCACGGGCGAGAATCGGGAGCAGGACGACAGTCTTGCCCGCGTTGAGTAAAGCCGAAGCGATCCGCGCCCTTGAATCCGCAATCGTCTGTCGTGTTTCCACCATCATGTCGTTGGTGCCGGCATCAACGATGATCAGATCGAAATCCGATCGCAGCAATCGCGGCAGCCGGCGCTCGATCTCGACCGCCTTTTGGCCGGAAACTCCGAAATTAAGGCCGGAAAAGAACCGGCTAACGCCCAGCCGGTTGCTCGGCTCCCAGCCGGGCGGCGCGGAAGGGTCGTGATAGACCGGGCAGCAAAGCCTGCCGTGCGACAGAACCTCGGCCCAGCTCATCCAGCCGCGTGCCGATGTGGCAAGTGAGCTGGCGTCACCAATATGGTTCTGCTGGACGAGCGAGGTGCCGAGAATGGCAATCCGGCCAGCCCGGGGGAGCGTTACCGACATGAGGTGATCCAGATCATCAGGAGAACAGGACGCCGCCATTGATGTCGTAGCAGGCGCCGGTGACATAAGCAGCATCGTCAGATGCGAGGAAGGCCACCAGACCGGCGACGTCTTCGCTCGACCCTTCGCGCTTGAGCGACGTTGCGCCGGCCACCCGCTCGCGCACCTCCGGCTTGGTGAAGGTGTCGTGGAAGGTGGTAGAGATCATGCCGGGGCAAACGGCATTGACGCGGATATCAGGGCCGACTTCCTTGGCAAGTCCGCGGGTGAAGGTCATTACAGCGCCCTTGGAAGTGGCATAGGCAAGAGCGCCCGGACCCCCGCCATCCCGGCCAGCCTGCGACGAGAAGGTGATGATCGCACTGCCCTTGGCCATTTTCGGCAATGCGGCCTTCGTCGTCAGGAACAGCGATGTCAGATTGACGTCAAGAACCTGACGCCAGAATTCCTCGTCCATATCTGCAATTGTCTTGCGGGCGATCAGGCCGCCGGCAACATGGACGAGGCCATGAATCTCCCCAAATTTGTCCGCAGCCGCAGAAAGTGCTGCTTCGACTTCGGCGGCGTTTGTGAGATCCGCCTTGATCGCCAGAGCAGAGCGGCCAAGCTTTTCGATTTCGGAAACGGCTGTGGCCGCACCCTCTGCCGCGCCGTTATAGGTAAGAACGACATTGGCGCCTTCCTGTGCGAAACGGATGGCGCATGCCCGGCCAATATCCCGACCGGCCCCGGCGACAACGATGGTTCTGTTGGTAAAACGCTGCATTGGAAAACCTCGTAATGTTAGAACTGCTTGGGAAGGGAGAGCTTGAAACGCTCGTCATCGACATCGCTGAAGTAGATGTCGGTGGAAAAACCCTGATCATCGATGAAGCTGAAAATCCGCTTCGGCTCCTTCAGAGTGTAAGGCACCAGAAGGGTGACGAGCCGATGCTGGGTGGCGGCCGGAACCGTGGCGCAGACATGGTGGTGAATGTTGAGCCCTTCGAATTCTTTCGGGTCGATATCGGGAAAACCTTCCACGGCGCTGATTTGCGGCGTGCCGGCCGACGAATAGACGAACTGCCCGTAGAAACCGGCTTTTTGGCCATTGTAACGGAAGCTTGACCTACCGGTCTGCGGCGCTCCGAGTGTATGGCAAAGCCATTGCAATTCCTGTGGTTCGGCACATTCCACCTCGTCGACAATCACGAAATAGCTTTCATTGACGAAGTGGGTTTCGCGTTGCACTTTTTGAATCAGCGGGTTTGCAACCTGATAGGCGGCGGTCGCATCGCCGACGATGCAAACATGTCCGGGTTTTTCCTCGACAGTGACGATGCGGCCTGCGGCGCGGCGCGCAAGGGCCTTGTCCTTTTCCGCATATTGGCCCTTTCCGCCGATCAGAACAGCGTTTTTCGACCGTGTCTGACGCCGCCAGTTCAGATGCATCTGCGAATTGAACGCCACATAGTAACCCGACTGGATCGCCAAATCCTCGCCGTAGGCATAGAGTACAAAGGCGTTCTGGTCTCCGTGGCTATGGCTTAACGAACCGTAAGGGCTGGATTTGAAGACGAATTGCAGATGCCGTTCCGGATCTTCCATATGTTTCTGGATGGTTGTCCAACCGATATCGTCGAAAACGGCGAGTGACGGCAGGTCGGCAGGCGGCACCGCTTCCACCTGCGGGTAATCGTGACGATAGACGAGATCATCGAAGTTCAGGTCCCACCAGCCATAATTGTAAAAGGCCATTTCGGTCCCTGTCGCATCAGCCTTGATGTGATCGAAATACCATTGGTAATGGCCATTGCCGGTGACGCCGGCAAATTGCCGGACATTGTAGCCCAGCTTCAGACCTGGAAGATCGCCGAGCGTGGAGTCGTCGCCAAAGTTGGCGCGGCGGGTTCCAGGCGCCTTGGTGTAAAGCGGGAAGCGCCCGGTGTTCTGGAAAAACGGCCGCTGATAGAGGTCGTAACCGATATAGGAACGGATAAGATTGGCGGCCTCGATGAGATAGGCCATGCCAGTCATCCAGTAATGCGGCCCCTCCGCCCAGCCGCCATCGGTGCCGGCCCATGGGGAATAGAGTGTGGCGAGGAATTCAACGGTGTAGTCGAACCATTCGCCCGCCTCGTCGCTTTCGCCCTGAAGCGCGATACAGGCCGGTGTCAGAACCGCCGACAGCGAACGCACCGCGTGGCTATCATAGGGAAACACGTGGATGCGAGCATGCGCAATGACGTGGTCGGCAACCTCGCGCGTCCGTTCGAGAAGAACAGACCGTACGATCCTGCGGTCCTCTTCGCTCAGATAATCGTACAGCCAGTCATATCCCCAGGCGAGTGCGACGACGACACGAAACCCCGCCTCGTCATTATAGGCGCGCGAGGTCGCACCTTTCGTGTCCCAGGCAGCGACGGCCAACAGCCATTTACGGGACGCATCGAGGAGGTCATCGCGTCCAAGCACGCGGCCGGCGATGGCCAGGTTCCGGATCGCATAAATCACTTCCTGGCAGTCTATATACATCTGCCGCCAGAGCGTGGCGACACGCGTGTTGTTGGGATAGGGCTGAGGTTCCGTCATCACCGGCCGCTCCAGCCATGGTTCGACCGATTTTTCGTAGAACTCGGCCCAGCCACAATGGTTGTGGTCCTTTGCTACAGCGTCGGCGAAGGAATTCAGCTGCTCGGAATTGAGCCAGAGCCGCGGGTGGCTGGCATGGGCGGCGGCGTGGCGGGCCTTTCTGCCCGGCAGCGGCGTCTTCGGCAACGAGGCGCTGATCTCGAAACTGCGTACGGTGCTCCAGTTGGAATTCGGAACTGCGGATTTTTGATCCCACAGCGCATAACACCAGTGATAATGGCCGTCCGGCAGTGCTTCGTCCGGGGTGAAGAAATTCCAGGCGAGATCTTCGAAGACGAGCGTTTTTTTGTCTGCAAAGGTGGGATCGGTCGAAATGCGCAGCGCGTAACGCGCGCCATCGTCTATATCAGGTAACCATGAAAAACGCGGAGGGTTCTCCGTCGGCGGCTCTTCCTCGCTTGGCTCGTAGCCAATGGTCAATGAGCCCGGGCGGGGTTCATCGAGAAGTGTCTGTCTGGAGATGGCCGGGGCAGAGGGACGCATTGCGCTCTAACTCCTATGAAAACAGAAGGGAAAGGATGGCGGCGACAAGGCCGCCATCATGGTCGGAGGGTTTATTGCGCCGCCTTGTACTGGCGGTCATAGGCCGACTGCATCATCTTGATGACCTCGTCGTAACCAAGAGCAGTAAGGCGCTTCTTGTAGGCGTCCCAGCCGGTATCGACGTCCTGCGCGCCGAGAATCCAGGTCTGCTGCATCTCGGTCATGTAGGTGAGGATGCTCGGCCAGTAGCGGTCGAAGGTCGCTTTTTCCTCGGCGTTCAGGGAAACGCCCATGAACTCGTCCTTGAGGCAGTTGCACTTTTCGTAGAGGTTGATGCCTTCAAGCGCGATCTTGTTCGTCCACTGGCGCTCATACTCGTAATCCATCCAGTATCCGCGCGGGATCGCAGCACCGACAGCCCATAGCTGGGCGTTGACCGGATCCTTGTTGTCGAGGATTTCCTTTTTGAACTGCGGTTTGCCATCGACCATTTCGTACGTGAGGCCTTCGACACCGAAATTCGACAGGATGCGGCCCTGCTGTGAGAACCAGAAGTCGAAATATTTGATGGTTTCGACGGGGTGTTCGTTGGTCGCCGAAATAGCCCAGCCGACGGGCTGGACACGCAGGCGGCGGGAATCCTCGAAACGCTCGCCTGAAACCGTCTTGGGCGGCAGCATCGGCTTCAGCGCAAAGCCCGCAATCTTCGGCGAGAGGGCGTCATTGTAGGTCGACGTGCTGGCAAACCAGTCATGTGTCATGCCCCCGAGATTGTTGCCCAGCAGATATTCGCGCGAACGGGAGCCGCGGGTGAATATCTCCTTGTCAATCAGCCCTTCCTTGTACCACCTGGCAACGTTGGAAATGCCGGTCTTGTAGTTTTCCTCCGCCCACGGGTGACGCAGCTGCCCGTCGTAAACCGCAAAGTCGCCATAGCGCTCGGATCCGGACACACGTGCGTCCCACAGGTTGATGAGGCGCACAGCATCAATTTCCTCACGGGCAAAATAAGGCACTTCATCCTTGAGACCATTGCCGTTCGGGTCCTTGTCGCGGAAGGCTTTCAGAACCTCATAGACCTCTTCCGGTGTCTCCGGCTGCTTCAGGCCAAGCTTGTCGAGCCAGTCCTGGCGGATGAACCAGCCGCGCGAGAACTTGCCATCAGGAACATAGGGGATGAAATAAAGCTTGCCGTCCGGTCCGGAAATCGCATTGCGGATTTCCTTGTGACTGTCGAAGAATGCCTTGAGGTTGGGGGCGTTTTCCTCGATCAGTTCGTCTAGCGGAATGAAAGCGCCCTCCAGCCCGTAACGGATGAAGTCTTCCTTCAAGCCGCCGGCGGCGTCGCCGCCAACGATGTCTGGGAGGTTGCCCGAGGCGATCAGAAGATTGAACGCGTCGCGGCTGCTGGTGGTCGCCAGCGATGCGACGTTGCGGACGTGGATGTTGGTGATTTCCGCGGCCTTCTGCTCCACCGGCCATTTTTCCGAATAGACGTATTTGTCGCGGAAGTGAAAATGGATCGTCAGTTCCAGCGGATCTTCGGTGATCTTGCCCGTATCCTGTGCCAATGCCGGCATGGAAAGGGTTGCGGCTGTCATCAACGCCAGTAGGGGCGTGCCTTTTCGTAGTGCTCTCACAGGTTCTCCTCCCTTGTGCTGCTACTCTTTGACTCCGCCCAGCAGAATTCCTTTGGTGAAATACTTCTGCGCGTAGGGGTAAATGATGAGGACGGGAATGATGGATGCGATCATGATCGCTGATGTCACCGTCTCGAATGAATAGTGGGCGGTGAGCAGGCTCGAGGCGAATTCATCGTTCGAGTTGAGATCGACGATCACGCGCTTCAGATAGACCTGGAGTGGGATTTTTTCTTCGCCGCGTAACAACACCATGGCCCAGAAATAGCCATTCCAGCGCGACACGATGCAGAACAACGCGACCGTGACGATTGCAGGTTTTGAAAGCGGAATGAATACCTTCCACAACAGCTGCAATTCGCTTGCGCCATCCATTTTGGCCGCCTCTTCGAAGGATTTCGGCACGGCTTCGAAAAAATTACGCAGCAGAATGACGTTGAAGGCGTTGGCCGCAAAACCGAGAATGATGCCGAAGCGGCTGTCAAGAAGGCCGAGATCGCGCATGTTCAGGAAAAAGGGGATCATGCCGGCGTTGAACCAGAGCGTAAACGCGATGGCGATATTGAAGAAGGTGCGGCCACGCAGGCGTTTGCGTGAAAGGGCATAGGCGCCGGGGATCATGATCAGCAGGCTCATGAGCGTACCGCCGAAGGTGTAGATGAATGTGTTGCCATAGGCGACCCAGAACATCCTGTCGGACAAGACCCGGTCATAGGCGGCAAGAGTGACATCGACGGGCCATAGCGTGACGCGGCCTGCGGTGACGGCAGCGCCCGAAGAGAGCGAGACCGACAGCACATAGATGAAGGGATAAAGCGTTGACAGGACGAACAGGCCGAGGAGAACGGCGTTTGCCCAGCCGAAAATCCTGTCGCCACGGGAATAGAGATTGAAGTGCGCCATGTTTCAGCTCCTCACCACAGCGATGTCGACGAGACTTTTCGGCTTATGCGATTTGCCGAATAGACGAGGACGAAAGCGATGACCGCATTAAACAGGCCGGCGGCTGTCGCCAGATCGTATTGCGTGCCCTGCAGGCCGGTGCGGTAGATGAAGGTGGAAACGACATCCGCCGTCTCGTAGGTGGATGGACGGTAAAGCAGGATAATATATTCGAACCCGACTTCGACCAGATTGCCGATGCGGATGATCAGCATGATCACGATTGTTGGCAGGATGCAGGGCAGGGTGATGCGCCACATCATCTGCCAGCGCGATGCGCCGTCCACTCGGGCGGATTCGTAAAGTGTCGGGCTCACGCCGGCGATGGCGGCGAGATAGACGATGGATTCGAAGCCAGCCTCTTTCCACACGGAAGAGCCGATGTAGACGGGACGGAACCATTCCGGCTGGGTCAGGAAGTAGATCGGTTCGAATCCAAAGCCTTTCAGCATAAGATTGACGATGCCGATAGACGGCGAGAGGAAATTGATAACGATGCCGGCGACAATCACCACCGAAATGAAATGCGGCAGGTAAACGACAGTCTGCGCCCAGCGACGGGCAAGGCCGCTTTGAACCTCGTTGAACATCAGGGCAAGAATGATCGGCACGGGAAAAGCGAAGATCAGGCCAAGGCCGCTGATTGTAATAGTATTCCAGAAGGAACGTACAAACATGTCATTGTGGAAAAGCTCCACAAAATTTGCAAACCCGACCCAAGGGCTTTTTTCGATACCGCGAAAGATCGAAAAATCCTTAAATGCGATGACCAACCCATACATCGGTTTGTAGAGGAAAACCGCAAACCAGATGAGCATTGGCGCGAGCAAGAGGTAGAGCTGCCAGTCGCGGCGCATGTCTTCCCGGAGGTCGTAAAGGCGCCCTTGAAAATCCTGTTTCATGGACACCCTCCACTCCGGGTTTTGAGCGATCTTCCGGTCGCCGCATCAAAGACGTGAACGCGTGCTGTATCGATGGAAAGCCGGTTGACGCCGCTAAGGGCATGGTCACCATAAAGCGTTTCGGCTTTGGCGATAAATGGCTGACCATCGGCCTTCCCATGCAGCAGCGCTTCGGCGCCCAAAGGCTCTACGAGGTCGATGCTGCAATCAAGGACGTCACGACCGTCGCCAGCCTCTACCGACATGATTTCCGGACGCAGGCCGAGCTTGACAGCCTGCCCGTGCGCTGCGCTCTTCGCGAAGGCGTCGGGAATGTTGAAGCGCTGCCCGGAGCCACCGCCGAGGACAACGGTGACACGGCCGTCATGGCTTTCAATCGTGCCGTCCAGGAGGTTCATGGGCGGGGAGCCTATGAAGCTTGCGACAAATGTGTTCGCCGGCTCTAGGAAAACTTCCATCGGCGAGCCGACCTGTTCGATGTGGCCGCCGTTCATGATGACGATGCGGTCGGCAAGCGTCATCGCCTCCACCTGGTCGTGGGTAACATAGATGCTGGTGGCCTGCATCCGCGTGTGCAGCAGCTTGATCTCGGCACGCATATGTGTGCGCAGCTTGGCATCGAGATTGGAGAGGGGTTCGTCGAACAGGAAGATTTTCGGCCGGCGCACGATGGCGCGGCCCATGGCGACACGCTGGCGCTGGCCGCCGGAAAGATCGGCCGGCTTGCGGGCCAGATATTCGGTAAGCCCCAATATCTGTGCGGCTTCGGCAACGGCCTTGTCGATGACGGCCCGCTTCTCGCCCCTGACACGCAGGCCGAAGGCGATGTTTTCCCCAACGCTCAGATGGGGGTAAAGCGCGTAGTTCTGGAACACCATGGCGACATCGCGGTCTTTCGGCGCGATCTTGTTGACCACCCGGCCATCCATGGAAACGGTGCCGTCCGAGATGTCTTCCAGTCCCGCGAGCATGCGCAGCGTGGTGGATTTTCCGCATCCCGACGGACCAACGAGGACAACGAACTCCTGCGGCTGTATGGAAAGATTGATACCGTGGACGACTTCGAGAGCGCCGTAGCGCTTGACGACATCGTTGATTTGAACTGCAGACATGAAAGGCCCCTCCTCAAAAGCCTTGAATGTTCAGGCAGGCGTCCTCGACCCCCGTGAAGCGCGCTTCCTCGTGACGCGCGTGTTGACCTGCTCGATGAAGGTCCAGATTTTCGGGTTTCTGGAGAGTTCTGCGATCTTGGTCTCGAGTGATCCGAGATGACGCTGGACGGCCTCCCGGGCCGCTTCCACATCGCCTGACTCGATTCCATCCACGATTGCCTCGTGCTCCTCGATAACCTTTTCTGTGCGTCTGACTGCAAACACGCGTTTCAGATGCCGCATACGGTCCATTTCCCCCTTGGCCTGGTTGACAACACTCCAAGCTCCCGGGAGACGGGCGGCTGCAAAGATGTTTTTGTGGAACTCCTCATCAAGCAAAAAGAAGTTCGTGAATTCTTCGTCTTTTGCAGCAATGCGCTGATTTGAAAGGCAGGTCTTGAGGCGCGCAATGTCTTCGAGCGAATGACGTTTGGCAGCCTCTATCACCGCCCCCTCTTCAAGCTTGAACCGGATGAAGCAGGCTTCCATATACCGCTGCACATCGATCGGAGAGATGTAGGTACCGCCCTGCGGGACAACGGTGACGAAACCCTCTTCCGACAGGCGAATGATCGCTTCACGTACCGGCGTTTTGCTTACATTCAGGAGAGCGGCAATCTCTTTTTCGGACAGGGCGCGCCCTGGAAGCAACTTGACTTCCACGATGAGCTTGCGGAGCAGCGCATGGATCCGGTTGGTCATGTTACCCCCCTGCGGCAGCTCTTCAGGTGTGACGAGCTGAGACAGGGGAAGCGATGGAAACTCGTGGGCTTCAGACATATCAAATCCATAACTGAGATATCAGATATATTTCTGACATATCTTCAGAGTCTGATAATGTCAAGCTGCTGATCTGGTGCAAATATCAAGCGGGTGGGTAACAAGCGGGTGCACATCCCCTTTCTCTGGAGAACGCAATTGCCCCAGGATGTGGGTTTACCGATGTTCTCAGTGGGATTTTCATTGACCTTCGCCTGCGAAGGTGAAAACGAACCGAACTTTGCATTGCCACTCTATGCTTAAAAGTGCCGTCACGGATCGGTATTCCATATCTTTCAGCTCCCTATAAGGGTTGTTTTAAGTGGAATTTTGCCATATAAAACCCCTAAAGGGGTCCGTATTATGCGGCTGACATTTGAAGTTTTCTGGAACGACGAGTGGCATATCGCTGCCGTGGCGGATTTGAATCATGTCGAGCGTGGATATGGCGGCCCCTTGGACCTCAGCTATGAGTTGGACTATTTTGTCGACCAAGCGTCTGTCGACTACCAGGATGAAGGTTCGGTCACAGATGCCCGGGCGCTATCCGTAAACTATCCCGTCAATCTGGCGTCGCACTATCGCGACACTTGGCCACCCTTCCTTCTCGACCTAATGCCTCAGGGGCACGCGCGTAGAAAGCTTGCCGACCATTTGAAGATCAATGTCGATGCGCCAGAGTCCGACCTATCCCTGCTCATGAGGGCAGGCGGAAATCCAGTTGGTAATGTCCGTATAAAGGAAGCTGCCGAAGCGGAGGCCGAGCGACTGACACATGTTCAGCGTGCCGGGGTGACGTACCAGGACATTCTTGAACGATCAGACCTGTTCATTGAAGTCGTGGATCGATTTGGCATGATTGCCTCGGGTTCAAGTGGTCTGCAGGGCGAATGGCCCAAGGCTTCGATGACCCAAGCCACAGACGGTCTCTATTATCCGGATACATTCATTGATGATAGCGAAGCGGTAAGCCACGTCATCGTGAAACTACTCAGAAGCCGAGAAGAGCAGGATCGCCTGATCCTGGAAGGGGAGGCTGGTTACTCCCGGCTCGCACAGAATTTAGGCCTGAATGTGTACGAACCTTCACACTATGCCAACGGGGTTCTCATCATTCCTCGTTTTGATCGGCGTATCGAAGATGGGCGTCTAGTGCGTTACGGGCAGGAAAGCATGGTTTCCGCGATAGGTGTCGCGGAGTTTGGCCATCTGGCCAGCCACGAGGATTTCATCAATGTCATTCGTCGCAGTTCTGATGAACCTTACAACGATATTCTCGAGTATGTGAAACGCGACATTGCCAACAGAGCGTTTGGCAACCCAGACAATCACGGTCGCAATACCGCACTTTCGAAGGCACCGGACGGCGGCGTTCGCCTGTCACCGCTGTTTGACTTCGCTCCCATGAAGCTTGCTACCGAAGGGATCGCTCGTTCAACGCGTTGGTCAGCAATGCGCGATACACACCGCGACACCAATCCTGACTGGTTCGACGTTTTTCAGGCGGTGTTCCCCAACAGCCCGGATGACGCTGAAAGGTTATTGGAAGCGATCGCTGAATTCGCAGACACTATCCTTCGGCTGAGCGATCTCGAACAGTTTGGTATTCCGCATGCGGTATCGCAGCGTGCCGCAGCCAGTTTGCACAGTGTCTGTATCGGCGTTCTTGAAGCCCGCAACCGCAAGGGCAAAGGATAATCTATGCCCAGAATGAGAAAGCTCAGCCGAGACGAAATCCGCGACCTTCGCAAACAATTAAGCGCACGCGCAGTCGCAGCTGACCTACGATTGCCGGACGCTGTCCTCGACATGAGGAAATCACTTGGGCTTACCCAGAAAAAATTCGCTGACATTACAGGAATTACCAAGCGACAAGTGGCGGAAATAGAAACGGGAAAAGGAAACCCGACAATTGAGACTTTGGACAAGATAGGAAAGCTCTTCGGGTTCTCACTTGGCTTTATACCAAAGGATCCTAATCGCTCAGATTAGATTAGTAACGGCTCGCGGCAAAAGTTGGATGGAAAGTAACTTGGTAACTGAACCATACTGTCCTGGACGAAGGTTGCTCAATCTCTTTCACTCAGGACGTTGGGATATGCAATGCGAGGCTGGGAAACACACCGCCTTGCGGATTTCTGGATCGCAGTGGACGACGTTTGCGACGCCCTTCCGGTAGATACTGATAGAGGCCAAGCCTATAATCTTCCTTGCTGTAAATAAAATGATATATTGTCTCTTTACAAACGCGGACGAGGCTTTGTCCCTCCAACAACAGGCGCCCGCGATCTGCCCGGAGACCAGCCTGCCTCCAACTGGTTGATGATTTCCGTGCGCAAATTCGGTTGCCGCCGAAGCTTTCGCAGCCGGGGTCGCCGTTCCCTAGAGATATCGTGAGCTACCGTGCTATAGTAACTGTCGTAGTCCGGCAGTTCACGATCATGGAACGTGTTGCGCCTAATCTCGCGATAGATCGTCGAGCGATGACGGCCAAGTAGACGCGCCACCTCGTTGATGGACACTTTCGCTGTCATCAGCTGTTGAAGGCGTCGGCGATCGGCGAGGGTGATTTGCGTGTAGCATCTGGACATGCCAAAATCTCCAAAGTGAAGCCATTGAAATTACTGGCACGTCGCACTTGGAAATAGAATGGACGCGGCTACAGCTGTTAATCGCATAATCTATCTTATGGAACTTCCGGCTCGCTATCTGTCGATATTCGAGGTGTAAACACGGAACCAACTGAAGCAGCTTGAAAACACTGGCGCTGGATTGCGTGGCTGTGCGCAGCATCGTATCTGGAAATCCGTTGAAGCCCCACCTGTTAGGATGCCGCTCCGTTGATATTTTCGACGGCTGGTAACTTCGCCCCTCTGACACTCGGCCCAGTTCCGCAAAAAACGGGCGACGGCAACGGGCAGCATCGGCAACAGGCTTGGATTCGCGCGTCATCAGCCGCACCACAAGGTTCGCCTCAACATCCGCATGCCAAAACGTAGCACCCTATGCTGGCTCCTTCGAAGGAGCTTAGACCTGCCTCACTTTGCAGGCAACGGGTTTTTCACACCCATGGTAGCGATATGCCTCTATGGAACAATGAAATTGATCATGATCAACAAATGGGCGATTCGAGTACTGTCGGCCGATGAAGTCTCGCCAGATGCCCCGTGCTGTTTCATAGACCTTTGACTCTTATCAATGCGCCCCAACATCTCCCGGGATGTGATGGTTCGGGTTCAAAGTTTGAAAACCTCTTGAACGACGTTTTCACGACCTTGTCACGCGAAGACGAGGCAAGCTCAAGCAAAAGGGAAATTGGAATGTCTCTCGACACGCAAAAGGAGGTCATCACCTTTCTCAGCGATCCCGCCTCCTTTGGAGAGACAGAACGCGTCGAAACGATCGAAACGCATATTTCGATCGTCTTTCTGACCGGCGCCAGAGCCTACAAGCTCAAGAAATCCGTGAAGCTGCCCTATCTCGATTTTTCGAGCCCCGAGCTTCGGCTGGACGCCTGCCTTAAAGAGATATCTCTCAATTCGCCGACAGCACCCGGGCTCTATCTGGGTGTAAAGATCATTTCCAGGGATGCAGATGGCCAGCTCCGGTTTTCCGATGACGGCACACTTCTCGATGCCGTCGTTGAAATGACGAGGTTCGATCAGGACCAGCTATTCGATCATCTTGCCGCAGCAAACGAACTCACAGACGCGTTGATGACATCGACGTCCCGGATGATCGTCCATTTTCATGAGCGTGCGACCATCGCGCATAATCTCGACGGGAGGCGTCAGATGGAGCAGGTTCTCGACGTCAACGAAGCCGGTCTGAAGGCGAGTTCCGTCTTTGCCCGGGACGAGATTGATCGACTTAATTGCGCTTTTCGCCGAACCCTAGAGGGCCATTCAGAACGACTGCGGGAACGGGCGGACAAAGGCAAGGTCAGACGGTGTCACGGCGACCTGCACCTGCGCAATATCTGCCTTTTCCAACACGAACCGAGATTGTTTGATTGCATCGAATTCAGCGACGAAATTGCCACTACCGACGTTCTCTATGACTTGGCTTTCCTGCTTATGGACCTCTGGCACCAGGGACACAGTCACCACGCGAACCTAGTGATGAACCGCTACCTCGATGAATCCGACAACGAGGACGGTTTTGCACTCCTGGCCTTTTTTCTGGCGGTACGCGCTGCTGTAAGAGCCCACGTGATCGCGACGCAAGCCGACGCGACAACGGGTGATAGAACGGCGCTTGCCGCTCAAGCGAGATCTTACTTCGCGTTGGCGCAACGCCTGCTGATTGTTGAGCCGCCCGAACTGGTTGCCATTGGCGGATTGAGCGGTTCTGGAAAAACGACCGTTGCAGAAAGCATTGCACCTCACCTGGGTGTGGCGCCAGGTGCGCGAATTATCGAGAGTGATCGTATCCGCAAGGCTTTGCACGGCGTACCGGCAGAAACCCGGCTTCCCGAGGCGGCATATCGCAGGGATGTATCCGAACGCGTTTATGGGGACATGGTCCTGAGGACACAGGTCATCCTGGCCGACGGTGGCAGTGTGGTAGCGGACGCCGTCTTTGACAGCGCAGATCATCGCGCCACCATCGAGGCTGCTGCGCGACGATACCAGGCTGACTTCCACGGATTTTGGCTCGATGCGGATCCCGCCGTTCTCTGGAGGCGTGTTCGGGACCGGCGCAGCGGACCGTCGGACGCCAATGTCGAAATATTGCAAATGCAACTTGCCCGAAGAACAGGCGATATGACGTGGCAAAGGATTGACACATCCAAGAGCCTGCAGGCCTGTTGCGACGACATCGCAGCCATCCAGAGTGAGAATCGTCCGTCGACCGGCAACTCACAAACAGATTATCAAAAACGATAGACGTTTCGACCGTTGGAAGACAGGCATCGAACAACCATCGTAGCACTAGGCGATGTTTCTATGAATGCCCGCAAAGCAGGAAGAGACGCTACTCCGATATGTCGTCCAAGTTTGCGATCGCCGCGTGCCTGACAATGGATCTCCGTCCATAATTCGATTTGCCACATAACGCCTTTCTGCAAGAAACCTCACCAGCCGACGCGGCCTCGCCAACCGGGCGATTTACTACACCCTAATCCAGGAGTTCGCGCAGCCTTATTGCAAGTTCACGTGCCGTATAGGGTTTTTTGAGCCAGCTCCCCTTCTTCGCAAGCTGCCGCCCGGCTACCGCTGGCTCGGCATAACCCGAGGTAAAAAGAACCCTGATATCCGGACGAATAGTGCGGACGAGATCGGCAAGCTCGTCACCCGCCATGCCCCCTGGCATCACGATGTCCGAAAAAAGAAGATCGATGTCGGAATGATTTTCCAGATGCTGAAGCGCTTCCACACCATTGGACGCCTCCACAACACGATAGCCAAGCGCGGCAAGACGCGCAATCGCGACACGGCGGACGCGCGCGTCATCTTCAACAACGAGAATCTTTTCCCCGCGACCGGGAGCGATCACAGTTGAGACATCCTTGATATCGTCTTCCAACGGCCCCGCAGAATCCATGGCGGCGGGAAGAAAGATTCGTACACTCGTTCCCTGTCCCGGCTCACTGTAGAGCTGAACGTTGCCACCGGATTGCCTGGCGAAGCCATAAACCATGCTCAGACCGAGACCCGTGCCGGCTCCAGCCTCCTTGGTTGAGAAGAAGGGCTCGAACGCCTTTTCCTTCACCTCCGGCGCCATGCCTGTTCCCGTATCTGTGACCGAGATCTGCACATAGTTGCCCGGTTTTATGCTCGGATACATATGTGCGTAGTCCAGGTCCAGCTTCACGCGCGATATTTCGACCGTTAACGCCCCCCCTTTAGGCATAGCGTCGCGCGCATTGATAACCAGATTAAGGAGCGCATTCTGCAACTGCGATGCATCGACGATAGCTTCATTGCGGAAGCCCGTCACGACAATGGCGAATGCGATTGCTTCACCGAGGGTCCGCCGCAACAAGTCGGAAATTGTTCCTATGAGCTCACCAATGTCGAAGCGCTGGGGGTTGAGCGGCTGTCGACGACCAAATGCCAGAAGCTGGCTTGTCAGCTTCGCACCGTCCTCCGCAGCATCCTGCGCTTCACGAATGAGATATCGAACACTTTCATCGCTCAGTTTACTTTCAGCCATTTCAAGATTGCCACTGATAACGGTGAGCAGGTTGTTGAAATCATGCGCCAGGCCACCGGTCAACTGACCGATTGCCTCCATTTTCTGTGACTGGCGCAACTCCTCCTCAATTTTCTGCCTGCTGGTCAGATCGCGGATAAAGCCGGTAAAAATACGATTGCCATCGGCTATCGCCTCACCTACGGCCAGCTCCATCGGAAAGCGCGAACCATCCTTTCGCCGGCCCGTCACAACTCGCCCGTAACCGATAATGCGTCGTTCGCCGGTCGTCAGGTAGCGCGCTATGTAGGTGTCATGTGCGGCCCGGTCCGGATCGGGCATCAGCATTTTGACGTTACGTCCGACGACCTCGACTGCGCCGTAACCAAAGAGCCTTTCGGCCGCCGCACTGAACGACGAGATGATACCCGTGGCGTCGATAACGACCATCGCGTCTGGAACGGTCTCCAGAATAGAAAGAAGATGCGCTTCGCGCCTCGCCAATTCATCCTGCATTTTCTTGAGATCCGTCACATCATTATTCGTCTGGATGATGACAGGCGACTGATCACCACCAAGATCGACGAACACCCACCGCGTTGCGATCAGACGTTTTTGACCATTCTTGTGGTGGTGGACGGCGTCTGCCGCGGTTGAACGTGATCAGGCCGGGCTGGTCGCCGCGAAAAACAGGGTTTCCGTCCTCATGACGCAACGCGATCAGGCGGTCGCCCAGCGCGAAAGGTCTGTCGCAAACTTGCGTCAGGCGGAACTCAACCTCTCCTATACCGAGATTGTCTCCCCGGTGAACGGCACGGTGGGCGCGCGGTCGATCCGCCTGGGTCAGCTCGTAGCGGCCGGAACGCAGCTCATGGCGGTCGTTCCGCTTGACGCCGTTTACGTCGTCGCCAACTACAAGGAAACCCAGCTTGCCCATGTTCGAGCAGGACAGCCGGTGGTGATTGAAGTGGACGGTCTACCCGGCGCCGCACTCAAGGGGCACGTCGATAGCATCTCGCCGGCGAGCGGCCTTGACTTCTCGCTTCTGCCGCCAGACAACGCGACCGGGAACTTCACCAAGATCGTCCAACGCATTCCCGTGAAGATCGTCATCGACGATGCTAAGATGAAAGGCCGTCTGAGATCCGGCATGTCGGTCGAATCGTCGATCGACGTCAAGACAGCAAAATAGCTCCGGACGCGTACCGTAGCTCGCAGGAAGCTGCACGCCGGCACGGGCTGGGCTTTGCCACCCGATCGTTGGATGGCGTGGAAATGAGCGAGGTGTGCGCTGGCTGCGGCATATCGCGCAAGACCGGCTACAGGATATTCTATCGCTATAGGAACTATGGGCTTGAGGCTCTGACGGAGCGGTCGCGGCGTCCGATCCGCTATGCTAACCGACTTCCCGATCTTGTCGAGGCGATGATCCCGCAGCTCAGGAAGATGGAATTGCGCATTGCATGCTGCGACCTGGAAACTCGCGTGGAGGGCTCAATTGGCTATTCCTTGCTCCCACGCTCACTCCTGAAATACACCTCAGATAGCCGAAAATTCCCTTTGTTTCGCCTGCACTGAGCAACGATATCAATACTGGCCTTCAAAAAAGCCACGATGTCGGCCCGATCAAGGCCCGCGCCGCCCTCTGACTCCTTAACGAGCAGAACCAGCTGCTCAAAAGCCATTTCTGCCGAGTTAGCATGAACGGTGGTTATTGAGCCAGGGTGGCCCGAATTCACGTTCCGGATATAATAAAAGGCCGTCCCGTCGCGAAGCTCCTGAAGCAGAATCCGATCCGGCCGCATACGAAGGCAGGATTCGAGAAGCTCTTTCGGTCCGGCACGCGAAAGCCCCTGCCCTCCTTTCGAGTAAAACAAGCGCACGTGGTTGGGTTGTGAGATAACGAGTTCCGGAGTGTCCTCGATTGAAATGACCCGCTCGCTTTCAGGAATATGCTTGATCAGCGCTTTGGAAAGTGTCGTTTTTGCCGAACCCGTGGCGCCAGAAATGATGATGTTTTTTCGAGCGATGACGGCCTGTCGCAAGAAATCCTTGAAACGGCCTGCGCGATAGGTTTCGCCCAGCTCCTTATCCTGCGCGGAGGAGATACTGTTCGTCGCGCATGCTGTCTGGAAAAATCCCTTTTCCTCCAGATCATCAAGGCTGAAGTCGATCGAGGAAGGCTTGCGGATTGTCATGCTGACAGCGTCTTTGATCGTCGCCGGAGGAATGACGATCTGGATCCGCTCTCCCCCTGGTAGGGTCGCCGACAATATCGGATGCGTCTCATCGATTGACTGATGGGAGAAACTCGCTACGGCCCGGGCAAGACGCATGAGTTTTTCGAAGGTAAGTTCCGGCATTTCATGGGTCCGCCAACCACCGGGACCTTCCGTCAACACCTGCCCGGGCCGATTAACAATGACTTCGAAGAGGGACACGTCCTGAAGGAATGTCGAAAGCGGCTTCAACAGCTCGCTGACCACAGCCGAATCCTGCCTCTGTGACATTTCGCGCCCTATTTCGTTGAGAGCGTCGATCGTGGCGCAAAATCCCCCAGGACTGCACGATCGAAAACGCGGTTTCTGGGTTCGGTCACCCGAAGACTGTAGATGCCGGAAAAGTCGAGATCGCGAGCCACAAAGATCGAAACCGGCTCACCCTGGTGCTTATTGAGTGTCGGCGGGATATTGATGGACTGTTCGACCGCGATGGCGGCCGCCTGTTGACTGGCACCCACGGTTTTTTGCGCGTCGACACCGCTGTCGTGAAGCCGACGGCTTGAGTAGCTCGTTGCGTCACCGACAATGGAAAGCAGCAGAGCGCTTCCGAACCGCTCCCACCAATGGGTGTCGACATGGCCACCGACACCCGCACGACCAAGCGCATCAGTTGCTGGTGATGCGAGAGTGACGATAACGCCCTTCGGCGTTTTTGCGCGATTCCAGAGAATGAACAGGCGCTTTTGTCCGCGTTGAAGACCGCCGCGATATTCGCCAACAACCTGCGTGCCCTTTTCCATCAACACGACCCTGCCATTGTCAGAGAGGACATCTCGGTTGATCACACAAGTGGTAAAGCCCGGCTGGTCGGACGCTAACGCGGTTTCAAGAATGCAGGGAATAGACGTTCCCATAGCAACGATGAAATCGCGGTTTCCAAGTGTACCGGCCCTTGAGCCTTCAAGTCGCGTTGGCCGCAGCAGGCCATCGAAACGATCCTGCTCATTGTTCTGCAGGTTCTGTACGGTCACATTGTTGTCGAGGGGCACGAAATTTCCGTTGTCGGAAGGATAATAGCTATCGCTTTCGCTCCGTTCTTTCCGGTTCTTGTTGCCACCACTGAAGGCCATAACGGGTGCACGGCGAGCGGAATCGAGCAGTTTGTCCTGCTCTTCAGTAACCGGTTGGGCGACAGGCGTTGGCAGTTTTACTTCAGGCAGCGTCTGTTCCGGTTCAACTTTCTCTTTTGCAGCCTCAAAGGGGGTCGTCTGACGAATAACGATCCGTTCAGGCTGAACATTGTCATCTCTTCCCTTCTTTCCCGTCGTTGACCAAAACGCGAAGCCAACGAATGCGATGATCGCAACTGCAACAGCGCCGCGTTTCAAAACAGGGTCGTTGTCGCCCCCGCGACTGGTCACGATTTCGGCACGCTCTCCGAGGATGCGATCCTCGTCATCCTGATCCATGACTATTCCCTTCATTATTGCCCGGAAATGTCGCTCTTTGCGACGCGCTCCACCGAAGGAGACGTTGTGTTGGTGTCAGGATTGATACCAACGCGGTCGTAGGCTTCGTTGAAGATGCAGAGCACATCCTTGCCCCGACGCAGGATGAACTTGCGGCTGATCGCATGCACCATCACCAGATCTCGATCGACCGACTTCGGAACAAGGCTTTCGGATCCATCGGAGTTCTCCATATAGATCGCGGGCATTTCCTGATTACCCACAAAGGCGAAGGTCGTGATCTTGCCGTTGTCATAGACACTTTGCGGCTCCAGCGCCTGCGAGCCCTGAGCCGAATAGCGCCAGTTTCGAGGGCCATATGCTTCGTGAAGCGAAAGCACATTATCGGCATCCTTCGCCTGGGCCGCAAGCGCCCTCGACGCTGCCTCGCGGCGGCGAAGCTCGGCTTCGTCGTCCGGATATCTGTACTTGACGTAGAAGTAGGTGTTTTGACCAGCCTCCACCGAGCCGTCGCGCACCGTCAGTTCCATCTGGTAGCTACGGGTCGAGCCATTCCTGCGCGTCGTCACCACGGATATATTCGTCACCGGCTGGTTCTCGCGCGGTTTCAGGAACAGGGTGTTGCCGGCAGGCGCAACTTCCCAGGCAACACTGTTACCGAGAGCGACGTGGGCGATTTCTTCATCCGCCGCGAACTCAACCTGTACGGATGACCGCAAGGACCCGACGACCCTCGTGATATTGTAGGGTTGGTAGTTCACAAACCGGACACGGCTGTCTTGCGATGCACCTCGTGGAACGTCAAGCGCAAGCGCTGGCGACGCCAAAAGATGAAGGATTAACGCAAGGATTGATGGGGTTCGCATCATCTTACCTCCTCCGGATCTGCACGATATTCGCTGATGACAAAGCCGAGCGGGTTTACGAGACGGTCCGTCGACGACATCGGAGCGTTGGCGTAGGAGTAGGTCAGCGACGCAACCCAATGAGTCATTCGGACTTCCTCGCCGCGCCTGATGGTTCGCATGTAGCGCACGGAGACAACATTCTCATTGATGAGGGAGATCGAGGCGATATCGATCCTCGCTGTGGCGCCGCGACCGTAAATATTCTGAGGCGATTGCGGATTGGTGCCACGGTAGAGGGCCGAAAAACGCGTTTGCTCCGCCTGCGTCGACAACAGGGCGACGGTGCGGAAATTTTCCTGTGCTTCGCTCCAGACGTAACCCTCGCGCGCCCTTACATATTTTGCAGCGAAATATTTCGTCACCGCCTCATCGTAGGTGCCTGCCGTCGATGTCAGCGCCGACACGACATCGACGATGCCGGTGGAATTGTCGACGCGCACCACAAAGGGCTCAACCGTCTTGAGGGGTGTAAGACCCGCGACCGCGAAGACGGATATACCGGCGACGATGCCTGACACTATGGCGATCGACCAGGCAATCCTGTTCGATCGCTCGACCTGGATCATCCGGTCCTGATCGAAACGGCGTGCTTTGTCGAAGTAGCTCTTGAGATTATCTGCCGTCACCATGTCTCATCCCTCACAGCGGCGATAGGAAGCGTCGATATCCAGATAAGCAAAAACTGCGGTCTGGCTGGCCTCTTCGGTGAAGGGTGTGACGGACGTGGACGAATTCGCATTGGATTGCTGCTGCTTCAGCTTGCTGTCGCCGTCCCAGCCCCACATCGAGCGGTTCATTGGCCGGCGCGAATAGCCGTCGCATTTTGGCAAGGGGTGGGTGATTGAAACGCAGCCGACAAGTGCGGCTGAAAAGACGAGCAACAGGGCAGGCTTAATCATTCAGCAGGCCTTTATTTATTGTTCCGGATTGGGTGTTATACGCTGGCATTTCTTGATCCGAAGGCGCGGCGGGCAAACCGGGCACCGCGACCAATCATCCGACCCGTGTAAGAGGCTCCTCGGGCCAGCATGCCTTCATGGGCATCGCGTGCGGTCGTATAACCATAGACCAGCGAGGCGCCACCAGACGCCAGCGACGATGCAATACCGGGTAGCTGGTAGAATACATAAAGTGCGGCTATCCCGATGGCGCAAAGAGCAATAGGGCGCATAAGGACATCGCTGTAGCTGTCGATTGCGGTGAAGGCCGAGTCGATGCAGGAGATCAAAAGCGAACCGACGGCAACGACGAGCACCTGCAGGATCACGAAGTTTGCGAGCTGCCCGATCCAGGCTTCCGTAAAACGGCGCGTCGATTGAAACATGGCAAGCGCGATGAAAATCGGCCCGATCGCCAGGACGATCGCCAGTGCCAACCGTGCATAAAGGGAAACAACATAACCGATCCCCGCCACCAGAAAGCTGATGCCGATCACCATTATGCCGCCCACACCCGTGACGACGTCAATCGGCCAGGACGCTCTTGTCCAGATATCGGCCGCAGAGGCCTGACCCTTGTCCAGCAGGATGTCAAAGGTGCTGGCACTTAGCGCCGTACCTGCATTCAGCGCCTGAGCGATCTCGCGTGGCAAAACATCGAAGAAGATGTTTGTGACATAGGTCTGGTATTCGCCGGCGTTCTTCACCAACATGACTATGATCGCGAGTTTCATCGCGCGAAAGGTAAAGTCAAGGATGGGTTCCTGGACCGAGCCCCGAAGGATGAGATAGCCGTAGAGGACAACATAAAGTGTCACTGCCACCGTCAACGGACCATCGACCCATTCGGCTATGTTCGACGTTCCATCGGAGACGAAAATCTCCAACGGCCGCTTGAACTGACCGTCGATAAACTCAAACACCTGGTACATTTTGTCAGCCTCCCAATGCCTTGCGCATGTTCTGGAGCCGGAGCTTAACGTCGGCCGCTTCCGCGTTCAGGCAATTGGGCGTCTGGCGCAATTCACCCGGGTTGTTGCGGCACTCGGAGATCGTGCGGGACAGTAATCCGGTGTCGGCGACGAACTCGTCAACCGTGTGAGTTCGCTCCGCCTCTTGCGAGCAAGCCGCCAAGAGCAACGTGCAAAAGACGATGAGAGGGCGCCTCACTGCAACGCCGCCTTCATAGCGTCCATCCGTTGGCGCCAATCCTCCGCCTTGCGCTGTTCGTCGACCTGGTTGTGCGCCTGCTGCACCATCCTCAGCCCCTCCATCCGCAGGACGTCGGTCTGCAGGAATGCCTGTTCGGCCTGCAGCCGAGCCTGCAGGTCGGCAATCTCCTTGGCGTCGCCAGCCGTGGAAATCTTTACCCGTAGCTGATCAATCCCGTCGATGCGCCTGGTCGCCGCATCGTAGATCTGCTCACCAAGGCTCATCTGTCCGGCATTCCTGTTCTGGATCCGGGACAATTCCTGCGCGTAGAAATCATCGGCGTCAGTGCGGTAGGCCGAGTTCCCTTCTAGAAACTTTGAGGCGGAATCGCCGAACGCGCCGGTGCCGTTGCCTTTGAGCAATCCCTCAATGGCGGCGAAGTCGGAGGGAAGCGCCTTGCGGATTGCCGGATCGTTGAGAATATTGGCCACATCCGCCATATCGGTCAGTTTGTTGAGCGAGCCATAAAGCTCTCGAGCCTGCTCGATCTGCGCATTAAGCGCGTCGAGTTGCGACTTGAGCTGTGCGATGCTCTCGATCTGCTTGGCAATCGCAGCCTGATCGTTGACAGGAATCCCCTGACCTACCGCGCCTTCAGCGGCAAGCATGAGCACCGCGCCGAGTAGTACGCCACGAAGTCGATAGGAAGTCATCAGCTTGCACTCCTTTGCTGTTGGAAAACGGGAAGCCAGGTCTCAACGTCATCTCCAACCTCCGCGCGGATCGCGTCGAGAAGTTCGACATTGGCGGTCCGGCCCGAGAGGATGGCGAGCTCGTCATCGAAACCGTTCAAATCGAGCTCGGCAACGACACTGTTGTGTCCCTGCTTCAGCACGAACCGCCGGCTCTCGACCGAAAGCTCGCGAGCGATGAGCTCGTATTCGCGCTCCGTGAGTTTGAACCCTTCGACATAATCGGCATGATTACCGCGCGGGTTGGGCAGGAATATTTGTGTCGCGCATTGCTCGATAATCGTGTGCGCGATCGGCGAGTTCAGTGCGTCGCGCGGACTTTGCGTGGCAAAAAGCATCAATCCATTTTGTTTGCGAATGGTCTTCAGCTTGTTTTGCGCGAGATCGCGGAACCCCTCGTCGCGTAGCGCCTTCCAGAATTCGTCAATGACGATGATGATCCGTCGGCCGTCGATCAGTTGCTCGACGCGATGAAAGAGATAGGCCATCAGTGGCGTGCGGATTTCCTCGTTGTCGAGGAAGTCGGTCATGTCGTAGCCTATGAACTTGCCTGATCCGCGCAAATCGCCAAAGCCGATATTCTCGATGGCATTGTCGAAGACCCAGCCAAGCGGTCCTCCCCTCTCCCATCGGCGGAGCCTGGCGGCGATCCCTTCCGGATCCGTATTGTTGAGGAAAGTTCGCAGAGCCCCTATCGTCCGTTGATCGGCGGGCAGGTCGGCAAGGCCGTCAATTGCCCCCGAAATGTCGCGAAGTTCGGTAACCGTCAGTTCCCGCTTCGCTGACCCCACGAGCCTGCCGACCCACCGCGCCAGAAACACCTTGTTTTCCGGCGTCAGGTCGAGTGCCTTCAGAGGAGCGCAGCCGGTCTCGACCCCGTTCTTCAGCGGCAGGTAGGTACCGCCGGCAGCGCGAACATAAAGCTCCGCACCGCGATCCTTGTCGAAGAACACCACGTGTGGATCGTGCTTTTCCAGCTGTGACAGCATAAAATTGACAATCACGGTTTTGCCCGCTCCGGACGGACCGCACATGAAAGTGTTGCCGAGATCGCCATGATGGAAACTGAAGTAGTAGGGCGAGCCCGAGGCGGTCTTGAGCAGGGCGACGGCAGGTCCCCACTCATTGCCGTCCTTCTGTCCGATCGGATAGGAATGGAACGGTGACAGTGCTGCGAAATTCTTCGAACTGATCGCACCCGAGCGCGCGCGGTAGCGAAAATTGCCCGGAAGTTGCGCCCACCATCCCGCTTCAAGGCCGAGATCCTCACGCGCAACGACAGCCCCGCCACTGGTCAGGCTGGCGCGGACTTTTGCCAGATTGTCTGTTAATTCCTTTAACGCGGGCGCAAAGACGCAGAGCGTCAGGTGATGCTCGCCTATCACGAAGCGGTTGGACTCCAGGTCGTCCATCGCATCGTCAAGTTCATCGATCTGGGAAGCTGCCTTGTCGCCACTGCTTACCAACTGGTTTTGCTTACGTCCCATGATGATGCGTGCGTCCGCCTTCGACACAAAGCAGAACGACTGTGAGAGGATGAGCTCAAACGGACTGTTCAGCACTCCGTCCAACATGCCTGTCCTGGTGCGAGCCGGATATTCCTTGAAGCTCAGCATGCCGGCAAAGCGGCTTTCTGCCTCATGTCGGATCTCGATCGTTTCTCGACCTATGATTACGCGATCAGAGTAAATTGCCGAGGCGACGCGGCCTTCGGTCAGTGGCACACGCTCACGCCGCCCACCGACGATCTGGTGCAGCACCTCGCTCGGTGCAGAAAAGAGCATGCCTTCCTGTTCATATAGAGAAAGGACACGTGGCTCGAAACGCCTCAAGCCCGACACTATATTGGCGACCTTGTCTTTTAGCTGTTTCAGAGCCTCCCCATCCAGCTCCATATCGAGACGTTTTGACCGCCGAAGGTGCGAGAGCAGCTTTCCCGCCTTGTCCGCAGGGTCACGTGCTGGCGACCAAAGGGCGGTCAGATAGAGATCATTGCGAAACAGATGTTCGCCCGCCATGCGTTCCCGGTATTTCTCGTTGAGCGAGGCAGCAAATGGTGTTGCAAACGTTCCACCCGGATAATCGCTGTCCCTGCGCCGAATGAGATGGGTCCAGATCGCGAGCCGCTCATCGGCTATATTTCGATAAAGTGTGTTGAGGTCGCGATGGAGCGCGTTGAGGTCGAGCAGATCGGCGGTTTCGAAGGACACGCCTGCGAGCGCGACCATGACCATGAGTGTGCGGGACTCGAGCGCAATTGTCGTTTCGTCTACGTGCCGCACGTAAGGGATAAAAGCCTCTGGCATGAGTTCGCGTGATCTGAGTTTTGCGATGTCAGGCAATTCCAATATCCCTTTTGTCGAAGCGGCGTGCCAGTCTGAGAGGCGAAAGTGTTGCCCCGCCCCAATAGGCGCTGTTGCGTGACCGGCCGCGTGTCTCGATCCAGGCAAGCAGGATGCGGAACATGTTGTGATCGTGCTTGACCAGCGCTCGGAAGATGAGATGAAAAACGATGCCGACGAACGCGTAGGAAATTGATCCGGCGACGATATAGAGGATCGTCGTGAGCATGATGTTGAAGCCCATAGCCTCGATCGTGACGCCGGCAATCATCGCGGGCCGTGTGCACGCGATGAAGAGTGTGTCTTCTTCGATAACCGTTCGTCCGTCTGCCATCTTCAGCCGCCGACGATGGTGTTGACGAGTTCGGTGGCACCAAAGATGCCGCCAATGCCGATGATCCAGAAGCCCGCTCGCCTTAAGTCCATGTAGCCAAACATCCAGGCGATGCAGATGACGATGACCGCAATCACAGCCAGAAGCTTGGCAATGTTTCCCGTCAACATGTCGACGATGTTCTGCAGGACGGTTTCGATACCGGCGGCTTGCGCGAAGGCGGGCTCAACCATCGTCACCACAATGGCGGCAGCGATGACGAACGAAGTGACGACGGGCCTGATACGGGAACTGATTATCATTCACTCTGCTCCAATTCCAATTGATTGTCCTGAAACACCAGGACGGATGACCGGCGCCGGGTCTTGAAAACGTCCCACGCGGACGCCGTTGAGATCGCGGATGCTTCCCCGAAGCTGTTTTCCGCCGCCACCTCGGCTGCGACGTATGCCTGGGACGAGTTCACCGCAGCGTTTGTCCGCGACCCCTCCCCCATGCCGCCGATTGTTGATTGAGCCGAAGCCGTGCACCGCTGTTGATCCGGATGTTGAACGGAGCGAACCGGCTTTGCAGGCTGACCACACCTGCGGGAGCCACCGTTGCAACGAAGGGCGCACAGGCCTGCGCAAGATCTGGGAAGGCAACGGGCATGTTCAGAACCACACTCTCTGCTTGCCGACGCCATCGATAGTCACATCGACATATCGAGGCTTCTCGCGGACCAGCGGTCTCTTTAGGGTATTGGCCAGGCACTGGTATCGTCCGTCTACCCTTTGCCACCGCGGCGATGCGACAAGGCTGTTGTTTGCATCCCCACCATCCCGATCCGATCGGCAAAAGCTGTGATTCACGGTCTGCAGCGACGTCGAAATACACGTCGCGTCACGTCCTTTGGGACCGTAGCCAGCGGATAATCGGTAACCGTCGCTGCAATGGTATGGTTCGTAAAATGGGCGAGAGGTTTGAAAACCGACGCCCGAGCAATTCGGAAACGAACGCCCTTTTGCCAACCACCTCCAAAGCTTTTCGACAGGCGGCCTGCATTCGCTATATTGAGTTGGGCCGCCCGGGTTGGATAAGCACAGGATAACCTGACACCCCCATTCGTCGGCATGAGCACTTTGCTCCGACATGGTATATAGTGAAGCGAACCCCAACGCTGTCATGATTAATCGAAAGAAAAGGCTCTTCATGCCCACTACCCTCCGGTTTCCTCAACCTCCGCCCCAACTGAACGGCGACTCGTTTCAATTCTTTGACTATGCAAATAATGGATAGTTAAATCGATGGCAAGCAATTTAAGTGAGAGATGGCAGGCCCAAGCCTTATCCGTATTTACAGTGCGTGAAATCCTAGAGAAGCCGATCGAAGGTGAATCGGCACAGTCGCGCATCAAACAGATCGGCATGATGAATATTCTCTATCTCATGCATCAGGCGCATCAGAAGTTAACCCTCTCAAAAGTAATAGAGATTACCGGAATGACGCGCGGCGGAGTGGTGGAAACCATCGATCTCCTGGTTCGGCGCGGCATCCTTAAGGAAACGCTGGGCAGAAACTCAATGGGACGAGGAACAGCTCGACAGTTTGAGTTTTCGCAGCAGGTTTTTGCCGCACTTGGTGGTGACGTTACGATCGGAAATTTCTGATTTTACCAAACAGGTTTTTCACAGATCTAATCTGAAAGCCCTCTCGGGTCCGGTATGTCCATGCCATGCCGCTTGCGCATGGCCGGCACTGGCTGGAACGGATCGGTTTTCCCTCCTGCGCCGGGATCGCAGGCAGGAGGCCAGCTTTGACCATGTCACAATCCAACTTGAGATGTCGTTGGCGCACGTGCCGGAACCAGCAAGGCCGCCCGGGAATGACTTCCAGTTCATCTGAAGCCGGGCCATGTGGTTTCAGTTTTGAACCAGGACTTACGAATGATACCAATGCGGCATCACTCACAAGGAGAACGCGCCTGCTTCCATGTCGAGATCAACGATCAAAAAATCGTCCGGCGGAGGTTAAGGCCCACCGACGGATCGATCCCAGGGATCGACTTACGGTACGACTATTGCTCCTCTTGGCCGCGGCTGTTGTCTGGTCCAACGGCAATCCCGCGCAAAGAGACGGCGGGCGGACGCAGTTCGCACCACGAGCTCAGGCCTGGCTCGGTGATATTGACGGGCTAGTTGAGAAGGCGGTTCTCGCGCAGCCTTGATGCAGCCATATCGACGAAGGCGCGCACCTTTGCTGGAGCGTGCCGACCCTCCGGATGAAGGATATGTATGGGTAAAGGTGGTTCTTCGAATTCACTGAGTATGATTTGGAGCTCGCCAGCTACGAGAGCTGGGCCAATCTGGTAGTTGAGAACCCTGGTCAGGCCCCATCCCTCGCGTGCCGACTGGATCGCCGCTTCGTTGGTGTTGCATTGCAGAGCCGCATCCACGGATACTCGCAGGTCGTTGCCAAACTTCCACTCAGGTGAAGCCCAGGCTGCAGTGGAAGCCGCGATACGGTGGTCTTTGAGATCGGCCGGCGTTTTCGGAACACCAAAGCGCTCAAAATACTTCGCAGAACCACACATGACGCGACGGACCGTACCAACCTTCACGGCAGTGAGATTAGAGTCGGGGAGATGGCCAATACGCACTGCCACGTCGATACCCTCCTCAACGATGTTGACCGGTCGATCGATGAACAGCGTCCTGGCTTTCATGGTGGGATAGGTATCGAGGTAGTCGGTTACGATCGGAAGCACGTACATCTGCCCGAACAGCGCGGACGCAGTGATGGATAGCGTTCCCGTCGGCGTCGTGTAGGAACCGCCGGCAGCCGCCTCTGCTTCAGCGATATCGGCAAGAATCCGACGGCAATCCTCAAAATAGCGAACGCCCGCTTCGGTCATTTTTACCGAGCGGGTTGTTCGCACCAGGAGGCGCGCTCCAATGAGGTCTTCGAGTGAGGCGACGGCACGTGTGACAGCCGGAGCGCTCATGAACATCTGGCGCGCAGTGTCTGCGAAACTTTCCGTTTCGGCGACTTTTACAAAGATCTTCATTGCTTGCCAGCGATCCATCCACTCCCCCAAAGCATTCGCGTTTCCAAGACCCTAAGGGCTTGTAACCCAACCCTCAAGAGCCTCTAGCAGAGGGTCATGCGATTGGCGAACAGCAAGCCTGGAGATGCGCCCTATCTCCGCACAGGCTTCTTCCGACAGTCCGGCGCGCAGTGCGCGTTGGTGCGTTTCGCGGCAGGGGTTCAACGCAAGCGATAGAGCGACCGACGTATTGAAATCGAAGCTTTTCCCCCGCGTTGCGATGTCCATCTCAGCGCCGGTCATGCCAAGGGCACGACCGGCTTCTTCCTGTTGCGCAAGCCACGATTTGCTCGCATTTGTTCCGGTCAGAGCCAGTTCTATTGAAAGCCTTACCCGCGGATCAATTGACGAGCTGGCCATTTTTCTATCTCCTTGATTAGCCGTCTAAAAGCCGAAATCACTCAGGCCAGGATGGTCGTCCGGCAGGCGGCCCGGCGGCCAACGAAACTTGCGATCCGCTTCGGCGATCGGGTGCTCGTTGATGCTTGCATGACGTTCCCGCATCAGGCCATCTTCGGCAAATTCCCAGTTCTCGTTGCCATAGACGCGGAACCACTGGCCGCTGTCGTCGCGATATTCGCAGGCATATCGGACGGCAATGCGGTTGCCGGTGCCTCAGATGACGTTTGTCTTTATTGGCGAGAAACGGCGCATCTTGCGCCGCCTCTTGAGGGCTTCGGTCACGCAGCCGCGCGATCAATCCGGGGGAAGTCGATCTCGGTATCGAGAGCCTCGTTCACGTAGTTCGTGAAGGTGTTGAGGGCCACATGGGCGATGATTTCGACGATCTCGGCGTCGCTGTAGCCGGCGTCACGAACCTTGGCGATTTCGGCTGGTGCGACGGAACCACGGGCCACTATCAATGCGCGGGTGAATTCGACAGCCGCCGCCGCCTTGGGGTCGTTCGAAGTGCCTCTCCGGTTGGCAGCGATCTCGCTCTCATCGAGCTTGGCGAATTTCGTGCCGGTGAAGGTGTGGGCCGAGAGGCAGTAGTCACAGCCGTTGGCTTCAGCCATGGCGAGTGCGATGCGTTCGCGAGTGGCCGCCGGGAGTTTACCTTTACCGAGTGCGCCCTGGAGCGACGTCAAGCCCGTCAATGCGGCGGGGCTGTTGGAAACCAGCCGGAAGATGTTCGGGACGGATCCGATCTGCTTCTGGATGGTTTCGAGGATCGGACGAGAGGCTTCCGGAGCGTCGGCGATCGTGGCGGGGGTAGGAATGCGTGACATTGTATTCTCCTTTTTCGTTTGAGAGGGACGTCGCTCTCTTGAGATTGAATATGAACTGGTGGGGGAGGTTGCTGAACATCGAAAGGAAACAAAGGACCGTTACGCCGGGCGCAGCAATCGAGCTCTCAGACAGCGAGCTGCAGGCCGCCTTCCTGCTCAGCAGGAACAGCGCAGCACAGGAGCACTTCATCGGCGTTGATCTTCGCTGTGGGCTGCTTCACGTATGCGACGGCACCCTTGACGAGCTTCGTCCGGCACGTGCCGCAGTTGCCTTCGCGGCAGCTGAATTCGGGGTCGAGGCCACGCGCTTCGGCAAGCTCCAGGAGGGTGCCGGAACCTGGAGTCCACCGCGCCTCTTTCAGGGAATTCGTGAATATGACGGGCACAGGTTTTTCGGATGGCTGCGTGGCGGTAGGTATCAGGGCTGGTGTGGCGTGCCCCGTGCGGACCAGCGACGACGGACCGAAGGCTTCAGCCTGAATGCGATCGTCAGCAATGTTGAGAGCCCTCAACCCGTCATAGAGTCCTTGTGTGAACTGGGGAGGCCCGCAGAGATAGAAATCATAGTCGTTGAAGGGAAGAAACCGAGTCAGCATCGCCATATCGATCCGCCCTGCGGCATCGAAATCCCTGCCCTCTTCGGCATTCGTGGTATCACTGAGGACCCTGACCAGCCGCACGGCGCTCTTGGCTGCACCGACCAGATCCCAGATCTCCTGATCGAACGGCCTATCGGCCTTGGAGCGGGACGCATGGAATAGCGTCACTGGGCGGACGCGCTGCTTGCGGAGCCCTTCATAGACGACATGACGGAGCATCGCGAGTATCGGCGTAATGCCGACACCCCCCGCAAGAAGCACCGCCGGGCGTGTCGAGCGGGCGTCGATGCTGAAGTCGCCGGCCGGCGCGCGCGCCTCGATGACATCGCCGACGGAAATGGTATCGTGCAGGAACTGTGATACCTGACCGTCTCGCTTGACGCTGATGCGGTAGAGACCGTCGGACGGCGCGACCGAAAGGGTATAGGTGCGAATAACCGCCTTTTCTACATCGGGTAGCTTTATGCGGATAGGGAGATGTTGACCGGCGTTGTGAGGGAGCAGCCCTGCGCCATCGCCGGGCTGGAGGTGGAAAGACTTGATCGTCGCGCTTTCATCGACGATCGCGGTGACGGTCATTGGCCGCCAGCTTTCAGCAAACTCTGCGGCGCGAAGACGGTCGACCACTTCGCTCCAGCTGCCCGTCATCAGGGAACTTGGGGACCAGCCGTCCTTCTGGAAAGCCCACCTCAGAGCCAGCGCATTACGGCGCCGAACAATGCGCGTCGGCTTGAATGTCCAGAACCGCTCTGCCCCCTGGAAAGCGGCGATCTCGGGCGAATCGAAAATGATTTCGGCTTTCCCCGTCATCTGCAGCATGTCGCCGGTGGTGAAATCCACGAACAGAAGTCCTGCCTTTCCGTTCAGCAGGATGTTGCCGAGCGTTGCGAAGAAGAGATTGCCGTCGAAATCCGGGATCGTCAGAACGCCATCGTCGCCGATGCGAACGAATCCGGCATTGCCGCCGCGGTGGGAAACATCCACCTGGCGCCGGTCTTCGCGATCGACGTAAGACGCCACAAAAAACGCGTCAGCTTCCTCAATGATCGCGCGTGCCTTGTCGTCGAGTGCCGGCAGTTCCTCGACTGTACCGTGAAAAGACGTCCCCGGCTGACGCTCGAAAGAAAAGTCGCGCAGCTGAATGTAACGCGGACAATTTCCAAAACTCTGGTCGACATCGACGCGAAAACCACCGTCGATCGTCGACACAAAGCCGTTCATACGGTTGCGGCGACGGGTGTGCATCTCGATGCCAAGGAGACCGATCGGCAAGCCGTCCGCCAGCCCTTCACTGGCCGGGTCGCTCGGATCGCGGTGCGCAGCAATGTCAAGCGCGACGGGCGAAGGTGACGACATGAACCCCGGCTCGCCTTCGACAAACGTCGCCCAGGCGTCTCCGGTCTGGTCGACGCTCCCGAGAACGATGAACGGCAGTTGCGCGTAGAAATCCCGGTGCTGGTCCGGCATGTAATCGCGAACGACACGCTGGCCGACGGAGGCCATGCGTTCCTTTACGCCGGGCCTTTCCTGAATAAAGGTCTCGCCTTCATGCCACGTCGGCAGTTTTGTGAACTTCATGGACATCTGCGTTCTCCGGGAAAGGGCAAAGAGCGCGCGAGATCCCGCACGCCCTATTGAAGCTCAGGCGGCAAGGCCTGCCGGCGTTTTGACAAAATCCACGAAGCCCGGAAGTTGCTCGACCCGGCGCAGCAGAGCATTCACGGACGGATAGGCGCTGAGGTCGACATTGCCCTCCGGGGCGCGCGCGACGTAGCTGTAGATCGCGACGTCCGCGATCGTCGGGCGGCTGCCCACCAGCCATTCCCGCCCTTGCAAATGGCCCTCGACCCGGCCGAGGATGATATGGGCACGGCCGATGACTTCTTCGGCGTTGAACTTGGCGCCGAAGACCGTCACCAGACGCGCAGCTGCCGGTCCGTAGGCAATCTCACCGGCAGCGACCGAAAGCCAGCGCTGGACGTCCGCGGCCCCTTTGGCATCTTCAGGAAGCCACTCCGTCTGGCCCGACTTCTTAGCGAGGTAGACCAGGATCGCGTTGGAATCGGAGATGAAGACATCGCCATCCGCCAGAACCGGGACCTGCCCGAACGGGTTCATCTTGAGGAAGTCAGGCTGCTTGTGGGCGCCAGCTTTCAGATCGACCTCGACCAGCTCATGGGGCATCCCGATCAGCGAAAGGAAGAGTCGGGCGCGGTGCGCGTGACCTGACAGCGGATGGTGATAGAGTTTCATGTGTTCGCTCCTGATTGAAGGCCGGGTTCGTTCCCGATCCGTAGACACAGGATGCATTGAGCGATCGGGCGGCTGAATACTCATGTTTGGCACTGGACCATTACGCCAGATGCAACAGTGTGCGGCGTACAGACATCATGCTTCCGGAATTCACGTTTGAAGGTGCTTCGGCATGACGGGGAGTTGGCGGAACTCTTACGCCAAGCGAAATAATCCCTTGCGCGCTATGCCGATTATTGAATGCGGCGGCAGGCATATTGTCTGGCCATCGTCTCAGGCAACATGGAACTTCGACATGAACACCGCCAACACACCCTATGTCAGCCGCCGTTCTCTTCTTACGGGGCCCTTGCAGCCATCTCCGTTGCGCCTTTTCTGGCGACCAATGTCTTCGCCAAGTCTGGAACGATCGCGGACCCCTGTCCCGGATCAGCGCCCTTGAGACAGAAAACCGGGCCGCAGACATCGGCGATGGAGAACACCGCCAAGGACATCCGCCGCGCGACGCGCAAGCGCCATTCTGCGGAAGACAAAATCAGACAGCGCCGCTTGAACCACCAGGCCAAAGCGGCTTAAATCAGAACGCAAACCGAGCCGGAAACTCCATTCTTCCAAAGCCCAAAAAGTTTCAAATCATTCGACGACGGACGCGCCGCCGCGGCTGTTGAAGCCCTTCCGGCGCCCATGCTGCGCGGAGAGCGCGTTGCAGTGCTGGCCGAGGACCAGGAAGTGAGCCCAAGTGATGCTTCCACCATTCTCGGCATCTCTCGTCCGCTCGTCGTCCTCCGCATGGACCGGGGCGATCTGCCATTCCGCTACGTCGGCAAACACCGCCGCGCCCTCCTGAAGGATGTGCTCGCGTTAAAGTCGAAGCTCGACAAACGGCAGACGGCGATGGAAGCACTTGCCGAGGACACAGAGGACCTCATCGAGACCTATGGCCTCTAATCCGCCCGTCGCGGTCTACGATGCCTGCGTCCTCTACCCCTTCCACCTCCGCAACGTGCTGGTTCAGTGCGCCTTCGACGGTCTCGTCGAGGCTCGCTGGACCGACGATATATACAAAATGAGTGGATTCCGGCGCTTTTGCTCCATGACGGCCATCGGCCTAGGTGGACCTAATGGCACCATTGCAAAGCAGCAACCAAGCCGCCTAGACGCTTTCCAAAAACCTCAGGATCAACGCCGAGACCTCGTTTGGCCGTTCTTGCTGAAGCCAGTGACCGGCGTCTGGGATGACGTGTGATCCTCGCAGATCGGGAACAAGCGTCGGCATTGCCGCGATGATCTGATCCATTCCCGGAATGTTGAGACCCGTGTCCCTTTCGCCAATCATGAACAGCGCTGGAATTGTGATCGGCAGGCCAGCGGCTAGATGCTGCAATTCCCAGTTTCGATCGAGGTTACGGTAGTAGTTCAAGCCACCTCGGAAGCCTGATGCCTCGAAGTCCTTGACCAAGCGGTCGAAGTCGAGGGCGGGCAACCAGTCCGGCAGCGCAGGGGGTTCCGGAAGGCTCTTCAACAGACCCGTGGATCGGGAGACCATGCCAAACGGATTGGGGGTGCTGTCACCGGGCAAACGGGGCCCGGCTTCGCCGCTGGCCGCGAAGATCAGCTTGCGCAGCGTCAGTGCGACATCCCGTCCAAACTCGGCCTCGGCGTCATTCGGGTCTTGAAAGTAGAGGGTATAGAATAGGCTCCTTTCATCCTGAGGGAAAATTTGTGAAGGAGGTACAGGTGGTTGGCCCATCATCGGCACGCTCAAAGCGACAACGGCACGGAACCTGTCGGGTCGCATCAGCGCGGCCTGCCACGCAATTGTGGCACCCCAGTCATGGCCCACCACGACCGCTTGCCGTTCGCCGAGAGCATCCAGTAGCGCGACGAGGTCGCCTACCGCGTGGAAAGCGGTGTACTGGTCCGGGCGTTCCGGAGATTCCGTCTTTCCATATCCTCTCATGTCGGGCGCAACGGCGCGGTAGCCGACGCGCGCGAGGGCCTCGATCTGGTGACGCCAGGCATATTTGGTTTCGGGAAAGCCGTGGCAGAGCAAGATGAGCGGACCTTGCCCAGCCTCGATGATGCTCATGCGGATTGTGGCTGTGGAAATGACAGTGTCTTTCATAGGAGCCTCCTGACTAAACGCCTGTCTGGCGGAACCGTGGACAACGAATTGCGCTGCCGCGGCCATAACGGTTCGGCGAAGCCTACGATTTGCATCGTTTATCGTAACCACATATGTTACACATAAGTGAGCGAGGTCAAGATACCGTAACAAAATATGTTGCAGAAAGATTGCCAATGAAAAGTGATGGTCGTCTCGCGAGGATGCTGCACGTGCTCGTTCACATGGGGCTGCTCGGAGGCCGAGAAACGTCTGAGCGGATTGCGCAAATGCTAAACACAAATCCGGTTGTCGTGCGCCGCACTCTTGGAAGCCTGCGCAACCACGGAATCGTCGAGTCGGAAGGTGGACGTGGAGGCGGATGGAAGCTAACCCGCCCGCTCGATCGGATCACGGTCCTGGATGTGCAGCGCGCTTTGATCGAAGGGCAAATGCTACCTGCCCCCCTATCCCGGGACCATCCCAATTGTCCAGTCGAACGCGCTTCGAATGCCGTTCTCGAACATGCTCATAGGGTCGCGGAAGCTGAATTGGAAAAAGCTTACGCGGCAACGACGCTGGCGCAAATCGCTGAAACGGCACTCGCAACGAAGTAAGCGGCGCCAGTCATGACCGCAATTGGCGCTTCAGCGCAATGGGGTCATCGGTTCAGATCGGTCGTCGCATATTGCCGATGTTACTACGGGCGACAGGAGTATACCTTCCCGCCGCCCGAAGATCGCCGTAAAGGCGTTGCGACAAGGTCAGATCAGATCGTCAGCCCTCGTCAGCGGCTGCAGGACAATATCTGCGAGTGCCGAGATACCGACCTGGAACGCGCGCTGATACTCTGCATCGTCAACCATCGCTTTAAACGCAGCTCTCCCCGGATACTGCACGAGCAATACCGAATCCCACATACGCGTTTCGCCCTCCGTGAGGACGGGCAGACCGTTACCACGAAACAAAATCTTCGCTCCAAAGCGAGCCAGGATCGGTTCAGCCATTTTCAGATATTCAAGATGCCTCTCCCGGCCACCATCGGGATCGAATCTCAGAAGGTTCAACATGATGACTTCCCTGTCATCTTTGGCGGCCAAGAACTCGGCGAACGCAGTGGGTGAAAACGCAACCATTGTCTTCCTCTTTTTCCATGTCTGTTAAATCATCTGAGACATCGTGGCGCACGGTGCCAAACCAGCGCCGTGGGATGAATAAGATGTCGTCGGTGCTCGTTGCTCAGGCGACGTTCTGCAACAACCCCACCTCTTCAACGTCGGTTGAGAGGGCTATCGCCTTTTGAGCGTCGAGCGCGGCGAGGCGACTGACAAGTACACCGCGAATGGCGGAGAAAGCATCGCTTCCCAGAGCCAGACGGAGGGGGGCGGGGTTCGCGTAGACGGAGTCAATCATGGCGTTCGCCATCTTGACCGGATCGCCATTGTTCGGGACCAGACCTTGCTCGACGGCGCGGCGGAAGTCTCCGACCGGGGTCCTGTCGTAAATTTCCATCGGCTGTCCAGACACCATGCTGCCCCCCATGAAGTTCGTCCGTGCCAGACCCGGCTCGACGATCGTGACTTCGATGCCGAACGGAGCGACTTCCTGCGCAACGGATTCCATGAAGCCTTCGACCGCCCACTTTGTCGCATGGTAGACGCTGAGGTTCGGTATGGCGATCTGGCCACCCATGGATGCGAGCTGGAGAATGCGACCGCCACCCTGCTGACGCAGATGAGGGATGACAGCACGAATGACCTGGATGGAACCGATTAAGTTGGTGTCGATCTGGAGGCGAATCTGATCGTCCGTCAATTCCTCCGCAGCGCCCGACAAGCCGTATCCTGCATTGTTTACGACCACGTCGATGTGTCCTAGCTCCTCGAACGCGGAACGGACAACGTCGCGGATGCCGTTGGTATCGGTGACGTCCAGGCTCGCCACCGAAAGCTGGTCACCGTAGCGCGCCTTGAGGTCATCCAACGCTGCGATCTTGCGTACGGTACCGACGACCCGGTCGCCCCGGGCGAGGAGCTGCTCAACCAGAGCGCGGCCGAAGCCGGAAGAGGTGCCAGTGATAAACCATGTCTTAGCCATTTCGATTTCTCCGGTAAGTTGGCCTGGCAGCTCTCGGCTGACGCAGGGGCGAAGGATGATCGGTGCACATCGATGCCGTCCGATTGCCTTCGATGGCCACTTATCGCCGCGATCGGGATCGGGTTGAACCCGGAATGCCGCCATGGTAGTGTTGACTGCATGTCAATACCGCCCTTGTCATCCGATCTACTCCAGCTCCTCTGGTTTACCCGCATCGTCGAAGCCGGGTCGTTCTCGGAAGCAGCAAGGCGGGCGAACAGCTCTACCTCCGCGATGTCCAAAGCGGTCAGTCGGCTGGAACAGGCCCACGGGGTAAGACTTCTCAACAGGACGACGCACTCTCTATCGACGACGCCCGAAGGGGACCGTCTACTGGCTATCGGCATCAAGCTCCTGAGCGATCTGGAAGAAGCCCGTGACGCCATCGGTGAAGTTGGCCATCAAGGAGCTGTGGGGCGTGTCCGTATCAGCGCACCGCCTTCATTTGCCAAGAGATGCATTCTGCCCCGCCTGCCGGATTTTCTCCGTGCGAACCCAAGCATTTCGGTAGAGATCGAATTCAGCGCCGATTTCCTCAATATGGCAGTGCGCGGGATCGACATCGCTATCGGAGGCGGAGACGTGTCAGGGCTGCCCGGTCACTTCGTTCGCCAACTCTGTACGTTCCCGTGGATCGTGTGTGCGACGCCCGACTACATCAGCGCTCATGGACGGCCGGTCACTCCGTCCGATCTCGCCAGCCACGATCTTATAGGTTTGCGTAATCGGGCAAATGGGCAGGTCGAAAGCTGGCGTTTCCGTAGCCCGCTGGACGGAAAAACGATTCGTCACCAGCCTAAGGCGCGACATGTTTTCGATGATCCAGAAGCGGCTTGGGACATGATCCGGTCTGGAGTTGGGGTAGGCTATGCACCAGCGTGGGTCGGCATAGACGACTGGAAGCAACGTGTCGTGACCGAGGTTTTACGCGATTGGCGTAGCGGTGAAGTCCCGCTCTACGCCGTGCGGATCGACAAACGTCACACGCCCTCACGTGTACATATCGTGCAGGATTTCCTCGTCGAGTTGACGAGAGCCTCGCACGAAGCGTTCTCAAAATTGGGTGTCGACGGTAGTAGGTCGGCGCATAGATGAGGGTGGAAATGGCGGTTCTGACTGATATCCTGGTGGCTCCGACGGCGCGCGGTATCGCCCACAGGTCGTAATAGTCTTTCATGCGCCCGTTGAGAACACCAAGGGCCACCATCGCCTGGAACTTCTCGGCGATCACCGTTGCGGGCGGATAGGAACTCACCTGCGCAACGGGAAAATCTAGCAGGGCTGGATAGTCGGGGCGCTGCGTCGCATCGGTCATAGCGTCTCCGAACCCCGTATCGGCGGCCAATTGGACGCCGATACCCCGCCAGAGGGGTCAATATTCCATGCCGAAACACAGGTAATAGGCACCAACCGGATCCTTTGCGGCAAGCCGCCTGGCATCGGCCAGCGAACGGCGGCGGATAGCTCGCCGATGTTCGATCCATCGTCGTAAGAATCCAATCACCACCATCTCACTTTCGCACCTTGATGCAGGCTGCTTAGGTCAACATGAATGCCGCGATGAATCGCGGCACCAAAAACGCGAAATGACGCAGGCATTGCCTTATGAGACGCGGCATTGTGAGTTCGCTTTTCCAAAGATCACCTATCGAAGCTCAGATCGTTCGGAAATCCATGCGCGATGTGTCGGGTGTCCTCGGTCGATTACTCGACGGATGGCATTCGGTCGTGGCAGGCCGTCTGGCCGGGGCATTTCCGGCGCACAGGAAAAGGCGAGTTCGCCGACGATATCTTGAAAACGATGAGATTCTCCGCGGTGCACCGGCAGGAGCCGTTATCCGCAAGCAACATAGGGATTGGTACCGCGAACTGCTCGGCCCCTCGGTCGCCGCAGGTATCCTGAAAGCCAGCGCAATCGTGGGCTATCGAAACAACCCTGTATATCTTTGCAGATCATGGCATGTACCACCGCGTTCCGAAGCGGTTCCGATGGAATGGAGGCCCTGTTCGATCTACTGGAGAAGGAAAGCGAACCAGCGGTTAGGGCAGTCCTTGACCACTGGTTGATAGGCTATGTTCATCCCTATCCTGACGTTAACGGACGGATGGCGCGCTTCCTGATGAACGCGATGTTCGCCGCGGGTGGTTTTCCATGGACAGTGGTCAGGGTTGAGGATCGGTCAACTTATTTGGGCAGCCTTGAACAGGCGAGCGTCCTCATGAACGTCAAACCGTTCGCGGAATTCATCGCGGAGCGCACCTCGTGGTCGATGAGTAAGGCACCCTAAAAACGGCATCGTAAAGTTAATCGGCCGAGAAGCAGCAGGATGACGCCGGCCGCATTATACCGCTTGTACCCGAGCGATTTGTGCCCACAGGTCCATCGCCTGCGAACGCAATTGGCGATGATGGGCGGAGGAGATGTAATGGCGGAAATGTGGAACAGGTTGGCAATTGGATCATGGATAGAGACGAAGTGTTGTAGATGTCGCTGTGACTTGAAGCGCTTCATGATCCGCTCTCGCCGCCGGACAGGTTGGCGAGAATTCTCTGCCCGATTATTCAAGCCTTTATGCGAAAGGTGCTCAACACCGGCATGATCTCTCGCTTTGCTGCGTCGTCGGATACCAGCTTGTCAGTAATCATCACACGCGGTGAGCGACCTTGTCCTGTCAACAGCTTGCGCATCAGGCGTTTCGCTTTTGGCGGCTTTGAACGAGAACCAGCGTCGGATCTTGTTGGCGAAGGCACGACCGAATTTCTCCGCCCACAGCCTGACTGTTTGGTACGAGACAGTGATCCCACGGGCAGCTAGCAAGTCCTCAACCATTCGCAGGGTGAGAGGAAAACGGAAATAGAGCCAGACCGCATGGGCGATGATCTCAGCGGAAAAGCGATGGCGGCGGTAGAGTGGGTCACGGTCTGTCATGAACCGTCGTTCGCACATCAACGTCCACATTCTGTTAAGTTGACGACGCCCCCGTGAGGCGTCGCGCCAACCAGTCAACCTCTTGAGCTGCATCACCCCACGTGTGGATCCCTATCGCGACACAGCCGATAAGTCACAACCGCGGATGTTTCAGGGGCAAGAAGCTCATGTTTTTCTGCAAATGCTGTGAACATTCCACGCGCCGTTTCTGCTTCAATCTCGCCGCGAAGTGCCGCCTGACAGGCTTTAACAGCAACCGAATGCGCGGTGTCTCTGAGTGAAACCGGCCACTCGACCAGGTGTCGATAGGCATCCATTACGGAGCGGATTTCCGCAGGCAAGCCCAAGCCGACAAGAATGGTGACAGGTTTTCTGAACATATCGGGTTTCATATCTCTCTCCTTCCCAACCCGGAATGTTGACGGGCGCCATCGCAATGGCGCCCTTGGACTTAGTGGACAAACTTAGAGATTAAGCTGCCTTCTGTGCTTCGATCTGTGCCGGAGCCGCCGACGTCAGCGCGGGCGTACTCTCAATCGAAATCTTCCGCGGCTTCAATGCCTCGGGAATCTCGCGGACAAGCTCGATCGACAGGAGACCGTTATTCAAACCCGCTCCGTTCACACGGACATGGTCGGCGAGTTCGAAACGGTGTTCGAACGGGCGACCAGCGATGCCGCGATGCAGGTAGCCATCCGAGGGTGCCTCCTGCTTCTTGCCGGCGACCGTCAGCAGGTTGGATTGGAAACTGATGTCGAGATCGTCCTGGCCAAACCCCGCCACCGCAATCGAGATCCGATATGTGTCGTCCCCTGTCTTGACGATGTCATAGGGCGGCCAGTCGTTGGACGACCGGGTGCGCTGGGCGTTCTCCAGAAGATTGAAGATCCGGTCGAAACCAACGCTCGAGCGGTAGAGTGGTGCATAGTCGTAAGATGTTGCCATAGCCATATCCTCCTTGAAGCAACATGGGTACGGGAGTGCCAAAAGCGGCGCTCCCGGCAATGCCAACCCTGTCTTAAGCGGCTGGCGGCAACCGATTTGGTTTTGGCGATTTTCCGATTCAAGATCTACTGCGGAAAAAATTTACCGAATTCGCACCGTCCGGCTTTCAATGTACCGATCGGCTGAGAACGCGATGCGGATAAGCCGCCTTGAACTGCGAGATCATCTCGCAAGCTTGTTGTAATACCCGCTCGGTGGTTTCGGGAGTGTCGCGTGCCAGTTCGTCGGCGTTTATGCGGATGGCTTCCGCCATATTCGCAGACAACAATGCAAAACAACCCTCACCGTAGACAAAGGCCTCCTGCGAGGCGGTCTCAAGCCACCGCGCGAAATCAACGATGATCTCTTCCCTCTCGGCGATGCTAGCGTCCTTGATGATTTTAATGTTTTCTTCCATTTGGTCTCACTCCATACAGACGTGGGAAAGCGACCGGGCTCATCAAGCCCCGATCGCCGGATGAGCTAGGAAGTGGACGTGTCCGGTTCAAGCCTAGTGCAGCTTGAACTCACCATCGACACGCCGCCATTCGTTGGGCCCGATCAGGCGCTGATGGCTGTAGTGGACAGAGTGCAGAGGACCATCGAGGGTCGATCTCCAGAAGTCAAGGAACCTGTGCATCTCGGGAAAATCGGGAGCCAGATCGTAGTCCTGCCAGACGTAGGTCTGGAGAACGGATTCAAAGTCCGGGACGCGATAAAGGATATGCGCGGTGGTCAAGCCGTAGCCGCTCAATTGCCGTTCCAGATCCGATGAGAATTGCATGCTTCATCTCCGTTTCGTGACGCGATGATGGTGATGCAAAACATTTCCGCCATCAACATGTTTTCGAACGAAATATATAAATTTTCTGTTCCTTTACAGCATGTTAGCATCCACCGCGCCCGAGTGCTAATTTTTTGCATGCGCCCTCTTGAAATCGAAAAATCTCGAAAATAGATTTTGCCCGCGGACGCTCAAGTGAGGTTCGCACCCCCCGGACTGGTCATCCGGTCCGGTCTGGGTCTTCAACGTCATCATTTTTGCTCAACGGAGGAAAACATGTCGTTCCGACCGCTTCATGATCGCATTCTCGTCCGCCGGGTCGAATCCGAAGAAAAGACCAAAGGCGGTATCATCATCCCTGACACTGCCAAGGAAAAGCCGCAGGAAGGCGAAGTCGTTGCCGTCGGCCCTGGTGCACGCAACGAGGCGGGCCAGATCCAGACACTGGACGTCAAGGCTGGCGACCGCATCCTGTTCGGCAAATGGTCAGGCACCGAAATCAAGATCAACGGCGAGGATCTGTTGATCATGAAGGAAAGCGACGTTCTGGGCATTATCGAAGCCCAGGCCGAGCAGAAGCAGGCTGCCTAGTCACGCACCGCCGCCCACCAGTCAAAAAGCTGCCTATTGAAGGAGTGAACAAATGGCTGCAAAAGAAGTCAAATTCAACACCGATGCCCGTGAACGCATGCTGCGTGGGGTCGATGTTCTTGCCGACGCCGTCAAAGTTACGCTCGGCCCGAAGGGCCGCAACGTCGTCATCGACAAGTCGTTCGGCGCGCCGCGCATCACCAAGGACGGCGTTTCGGTCGCCAAGGAAATCGAACTGGAAGACAAGTTCGAGAACATGGGCGCGCAGATGCTGCGCGAAGTGGCATCAAAGACCAATGATCTCGCCGGCGACGGCACAACAACCGCAACTGTTCTTGCCCAGGCGATTGTCAAGGAAGGTGCCAAGGCTGTTGCGTCGGGCATGAACCCGATGGACCTGAAGCGCGGCATCGATATCGCCGTAGAGGCAGTCGTTAAAGAGCTGCAAGCGAACGCGCGCAAAATTACCAGCAATTCGGAAATCGCACAGGTTGGAACGATCTCGGCCAATGGCGACGAAGAGATCGGCAAGTACCTCGCTGAAGCGATGGAAAAGGTCGGCAATGAAGGTGTTATCACCGTCGAGGAAGCAAAAACTGCCGAGACAGAGCTAGAAGTCGTCGAGGGCATGCAGTTCGACCGCGGTTATCTCTCGCCCTACTTCGTGACCAACCAGGACAAGATGCGGGTAGAGCTCGAAGACCCTTATATACTGATCCATGAGAAGAAGCTCTCCAATCTCCAGTCTTTGCTGCCGGTGTTGGAAGCCGTCGTGAAGTCTGGCAAGCCGCTCCTCATCATCGCCGAGGACGTCGAGGGTGAAGCACTCGCAACGCTCGTCGTCAACAAGCTGCGTGGCGGCCTGAAGATCGCCGCAGTGAAAGCACCTGGCTTCGGTGATCGCCGCAAGGCGATGCTGGAAGACATCGCTATCCTGACGGGGGGCACCGTCATCTCCGAAGACGTCGGCATCAAGCTTGAGAACGTCACGTTGAACATGCTCGGCCGCGCCAAGAAGGTCGCGATAGAGAAGGAAAACACGACCATCATCGATGGCGTCGGCTCCAAGGCCGAGATTGACGGCCGCGTGGCTCAGATCCGTGCTCAGATCGAGGAGACGACATCCGACTACGACCGCGAAAAGCTGCAGGAGCGTCTTGCCAAGCTCGCAGGCGGTGTTGCCGTCATTCGCGTCGGCGGCTCGACCGAAGTCGAGGTGAAAGAGAAGAAGGATCGCGTCGATGACGCCCTTCATGCAACCCGCGCAGCCGTCGAAGAGGGTATCCTGCCCGGTGGTGGCGTAGCCTTGCTACGTGCAGTCAAAGCGTTGGAGGGTCTACCGACGGCCAATGACGATCAGCGCGTTGGTATTGAGATTGTTCGCCGGGCAATCGAGGCGCCTGTGCGACAGATTGCTGAAAATGCCGGCGCCGAAGGTTCGATTGTCGTCGGCAAACTCCGGGAAAAGACAGATCTTTCGTTTGGTTGGAACGCCCAAACGGGCGAATATGGTGATCTTTACGCCCAAGGGGTCATCGATCCGGCAAAGGTGGTTCGCACTGCCCTGCAGGATGCAGCCTCTGTCGCAGGTCTGCTGGTCACGACCGAAGCAATGATTGCAGAGAAGCCCAAGAAAGAAGCCGCTCCGGCACTGCCGTCCGGCGCCGGAATGGACTTCTGAGCAATCATCCTAGCCCGCCCTATCCGATTGGGGCGGGCAATTCTGGAGGATAAGAGAGTGCCGGGACAACGACTATCGAAGCGTCTTGTCCGCCATAAATCTACGAAAATGCTGCCGGGATAGCTTCCGCCGGAACTTGACCTCTCCGGAAGAAAAGTTCCATGAACCTGAAAAGCGTTCTTCGCCAGATTGATCCCAATCATCGTATTGAAATGCCATGCTGGCATCCTTGCGCCCGCTGGGATTAACCCGACCATGCTCTGACCGAACGTGCCGGGTGGGTCGAGCGGCAACATCGCCATCTATTCACATCGGAATTCGGCACTACCGGTGGCCGACAGGCAAGAACCGACCGAACGTATATTGGAACCCGGACCTCAGCCAATCGAAGATCCCGCCGACGGGCGAAATCGCGCATCTTCCGGCCAGCACTGTCGAGGCAATCGTCAAGGCCCTGCCGAAGGTATCGACCCTGGAAGAGCGGACACCAGATGATCTGTCGCCGGCACGTTTTCTCCCGTCTTTGCTTACCCGCGTTCTCGCAGCTTCGCCCGTCAACATGCATGAAGAAGCGAGAAGGCGCCGCGCTCTAATCTTGCCGAGGAACTAAATTTCGCGTCGCTCAAAAGCAGTAGCTTGAAGCGCACTCGACCATCATCCCGAGAGCCACAGTTGCCAGAAAAACCCATTGATTATCAGCACTCTACTATCGAAGTTTGATGATCGGCGAAATTGGAGGTGCAGCGGCCCTCAACCGGTTTCCTATTGACGATGGAACTCCCGCAACCAGCGATCAGCGCCGAAATACCGAATTCAAAGACCTCGTCAGCACCGGCGTGGTTTTCGAGAGCATTCTTGAGAAGGTCGTGTTCTCCCAAATCGGGAGCGTATCCAGACTCCTTTGAATGAGTGGACTCGCTGGCCTGTTGCGCCATGACACAGCCTACGACGAAATGACCGACTGAGATGGTAAGCTGAGTTGCAGCCTTCACATTGAGGCCACCGGTAATCAGATACTGTAGTTGGTTCTCGAAAGCGTCGAGGCGACCGGGAATAATTTTCGTCCCGGCGAAAAGGCGCGCGCCATCTCGACATTGCAAGAGTGCATTTCGGAAAGCATGCGCCGAGCGCAACATGAAATCGGGCCAAGGCTCATCGGGTCGGGGCGTAGAATGCGCTCCCCCCCGGTCCAGCATATCCTCAACCATAGCTGACAACAGCGAGCTCTTGTTTCGGAAATGCCAGTAAAGCGAGGGTTGCTGCACGCCCAGCTTTGCCGCGACCTTCCTGGTTGAGAAGGCATCCAGGCCCTGATCCGACAACAGGTCGAAAGCGGCACGAATTATAATTTCCTTTTCCAGCGTCCTCTCCATTGCGAGCCCTCCCTATCGGTGATAGGCAAATTATCTATCATCGATAGGGAACGTGGTATTGGTTTCGAAGTCAATAGCAATATTGTGGTTTACCGTCGCTCTAAACGTAACCGGGATAGGTCTGGTGCTGCCGGTAGTACCACTTTTATTTGAGCAATTTGGACACCAGAATTCGCCTGTTCTCCACGGGCTGTTCCTCGCTGTTTTTGCTTTCATGCAGGTCGTCTGCGCCCCTGTGTTAGGTACACTAAGTGATCGGTATGGCCGGCGCCGCGTCCTACTCATATCCTTGGCAGGAGGGACACTGGACTACCTTTTGATGGCATTTGCGCCAACGCTGCCGGTCCTGTTCCTCGCCAGGGCAATTTCCGGCATGACATCGGCTGTGATGGCCGTGGCGAATGCGTATGTCGCCGACGTCACACCGACTGACCAACGAACAAGACGATTTGGTTATCTAGCGTCCGCTTTTGGGTTGGGGTTTGTAGTGGGCCCTGCCGCCGGCGGCATGCTTGGTGACTATTCCCTGCAAAGCCCTTTCATTTTCGCCGCGATCCTCAACGCGCTTAACCTTATTCTCGTCGCAGGCTGGTTATCAGAAAGCCATCCTGCAGAAGCACCCGATGAGAACCCGGGCAGCTCCCTGGGGCCTCTTGCTGCCTTCCGCTGGGCCCTGCGTCAGCGATCGATGATCCCGCTTTTGGCGGTATATGTGATCGTGGCGCTTGTCGGAGAAATTGGTGCCACTGTCTGGGTTTTGCATGGCCAGGATCGCTATGGCTGGAACTCTGTTCAAATCGGTCTCTCGCTCGCAGGTTTGGGCCTGTTCCACGCCGCGGTGCAAGCTTTTGCAACAGGACCAATTGGCGAACGCCTAGGCGAGTTCCGCACGGTACTCTTTGCTGTTCTCTGCGATACCGCCGCATGCGCTCTTCTGGCATTCGCTTCTATGAGCTGGATGGCGGTGCTCCTGATACCACTATTCTGTCTGGGCGGCGTTGGAGAACCAGCGCTGCTGTCTGCAATGTCCCGGCAGGTCGCAGAAGAGCAACAGGGCCTTCTACAAGGCGTACTCTCCAGTGCCATCGCCTTGGCGGCCATAGCTGGTCCCCCGGTTTTTGGAACCGTCTATATGCTTGTGCGCGACCTTCATACGGGTGCCGTATGGCTTATTGGCGCGGCGGTGTATTTCGCATGCATCCCAATTTTGAACCGCGCGCTGGCCGTGAAAACCACTACAACCACGTGACGCCTAAAAACATCCATCCGATGGGCATTGTCATTTAACTGAAAGCTGGAACTCGATGTGCGATGACGGCCTATGACAGACCGTGATCCCCTCTATCGCCGCCATCGCTTTCCCGCGGAAATCATTGCTCACGCCGTTTGGCTGTATTTCCGGTTTCCTCTCAGACTGCGCATAGTCGAGGACTTGCTGGCGGCTCGAGGGATCATTGTCTCCCATCAGACGGTTCGGCTGTGGGCGGAGAAATTTGGGCGAACTTTCGCCAATGAGATCCGCGGCCGCTCCTCCGGTCGGCTCGGCGAGAAATGGCACCTCGATGAAGCCGAGATTTCGATCGGTGGAGAGAAACGTTGGCTGTGGCGCGCTGTGGATCAAGACGGGTTCGCCTTGGAGGTTGTTGTGCAAAGCGGCCGAAATGCCGAGGCAACCAAGCGTCTGATGCGCAAGCTTTTGAAGGGCCAGGGCCGAGCACCGCGGGTGATGATCACCGATAAGCTTCGATCTTACGACGCCGCAAAGCACCAGATCATGCCCGGCGTTGAGCATCGCTCCAACAAAGGGTTGAACAATCGGGCGGAGAATTTTCACCAACCAGTCCGGCGGCGAGAGCGGATCATGATGCGCTTCAAGTCATCGCGACATTACAACGCTCTGTCTCCATCCAAAACAGATTACCAACCTTTTCCACATCCCCCGTCACGACGTCCACTCCAGCCATCATCGCGAATTGCGACCCGGGAAAGATAAGCCAAATGGCGCAAAACGTGACTGTCCCACGATTATCTGCATCTCAGAAATCCGTTCTCTCAATGCTGGGAGCAGCATCTTTCATGCCACCTCCTGATGTGAGTTCGACACTCCATATCCTGACACAATGCGATGCCGGAGCGGAGGCCGTCCATCACATCAGGTAAGTTGGAGCATAGCTTCGAGCGGCCAGTAAATTATGTCGGATGAGATACCAGGACTTGCAAGTTAGCAGATCCGCGCGCGAGCGGAATTCCGTACATTTGCAAAATATGTTGCGGAATTCCGCATGACCTCTACCGTTTTTCAGTCATTGGGCAAACAACTGCTGCATCCGGTTCTCGCAACCCTGGGCGATGGAGTGGCAATTCTACCTGATGATTTCGTCTCGGTTGCGCTTCCTGGCGATTTGGCCATATTTGTCGGCTCAATAGTCACGGGGAAAGAAAGAATGTCGATAACAACCAAGACTCGGACCGCACTTCTGGTGGGAACGCTTCTTCTTGGCACGAGCTCTGCGTTCGCCGAAACGGTGCTACACCGCGGCAATGCCGGCGAACCACAGACGCTCGATCAGGCACAGACGTCCATCAACATCGAGGCCTTTATTGTCAAGGATCTCTATGAAGGTCTGACCATCTATGACGCGACCGGCAAGATCGTTCCGGGCACGGCCGAAAGCTGGACGCTGTCTGACGATGGTACCGTTTACACGTTCAAACTGCGCGCCGATGCGAAGTGGTCGGATGGTACGCCCGTGACGGCGGAGGATTTTGTCTTTTCTTATAGGCGCGTCGAAGACCCGAAGACCGCAGCGAAATACGCCAATATTCTCTACCCGATCAAGAACGCCGAAAAGATCAACAAGGGCGAAACGCCCGTTGACCAGCTCGGCGTGAAGGCGGTCGATGACAAGACCCTGGAGATCACGCTTGAGCGGCCGACGCCGTTCTTCCTTGAATTGCTCGCCCATCAAACGGCTCTGCCCATTTCCAAGGCGAGCTTCGAAAAGAACGGCACGAATTTCGTGAAGCCGGGCGTGATGGTGTCAAACGGGGCCTACAAGCTTGAGGCCCATGTGCCGAACGACAGCCTGACGGTGGTGAAGAACACCAATTTCTGGGATGCCGCCAATACCAAGATCGACAAGGTGATCTTCTACCCCGTCGATGACCAGGCAGCCTCCGTTCGCCGTTTCGAGGCGAAGGAAATGGACCTTGCTTACAATTTCTCTGCTGACCAGATCGACCGTCTGCGGAAATCCTATGGCGATCAGGTGCACGTTTCACCGACGCTTGCCACCTACTATTACACCTTCGATACGCGCGAAGCACCGTATGACGACGTCCGCGTGCGCCGGGCGCTATCCATGGCTGTCGATCGCGACTTCCTCGCCAAGGAAATCTACAGCGGCTCGCAGGTTCCGGCCTATTCGATGGTTCCTCCGGGCATGGATTCCTACGGAGAGCCCGCCAAGGCCGACTTCGCGACACTGTCGCAGCTCGACCGCGAGGACGAGGCCCTTAACCTCATGAAGGAAGCCGGTTATGGTGAGGGCGGCAAGCCGCTGTCCATCGAAATCCGTTACAATACCAACCCGAACCACGAGCGCGTTGCGACCGCCATCGCCGATATGTGGAAGAATACCTTCGGCGCCAAGGTTTCCCTCGTGAACCTCGACGTCGCCTCGCATTATGGGTACCTCCAGGAAGGCGGCAAGTTCAACGTGGCACGTGCCGGCTGGGTTGCCGACTATGCGGATGCGGAAAACTTTCTCGCGCTCTCCATCTCGTCCAACAAGACCTTCAACTACTCGAAGTTCAACAACGCCGAATATGACGCGTTGATGAAGAAGTCCTATGAGGAAAAAGATCCGGCGGCGCGCTCCAAGCTGCTGCATGAGGCAGAAACAATCCTCATGAAGGAACAGCCGGTGGCACCGCTGCTGACGCAGGCCGATCTCTGGCTGGTTTCCAACCGCGTCAAGGGCTGGGTGGACAATGCTGCAAACGAACACCTCAGCCGCTTCCTGAGCGTTTCCGAATAAGCAGCACTGGCACGGTGGCAGACACCACCGTGCCATGCCGGAGCCCGAAAAAACATGATATCGTTTATTCTGCGCCGTTTGGCGAGCGCCGTGCCGACGTTGTTCATCGTCGTCACGATTTCCTTTTTCCTGATGCGTTTTGCGCCCGGTGGTCCGTTCAATCTTGAACGACCCCTGCCGCCGCAGACCATGGAAAACCTGATGAGAACCTACCATCTGGATGAGCCACTCTGGCGCCAGTATCTCATCTATCTAGGCAATGCCGTCACCGGCGATTTTGGTCCGAGCTACATCTATAAGGACAACACCGTCGCGCAATTGATCGGCAAGGGTCTGCCCTATTCGCTCGAACTGGGTTCTTACGCCCTGTTGCTAGCGCTGGTCGGCGGTGTGCTTGCCGGCACCTTCGCGGCGCTCAGGCAAAACAGCGCCTTCGACTTCTCGATCATGTCCATCTCGACGGTCGGCGTGACCGTACCGAATTTTGTCGTTGCTCCGGTTCTCACGCTCGTCTTTGCCGTGCTGCTCGGGCTTCTCCCGGCTGGCAGCTGGGGCGACGGATCGCTACGCTACCTCATTCTTCCGATGATCGCGCTTGCCTTGCCGCAGCTTGCCGTCATTGCACGGCTAACGCGCGGCGCGATGATCGAGGCGCTACGCATGGACCATATCCGCACGGCGAAAGCGTATGGCCTTCCTGCACGCAGCGTGGTTGTTTTTCACGCCATGCGCGCCGCGATGTTGCCGGTCGTTTCCTATCTCGCCCCCTGTGCCGCCGCCCTGCTGACAGGTTCGGCGGTTATCGAGACCATCTTCACCATTCCCGGCGTCGGCCGCTACTTCGTTCTCGGCGCCATCAACCGTGACTATACCCTGGTGATGGGAACCGTCGTTCTCGTTGCCATCTTCGTCATCCTGTTCAATCTCGTGGTCGATATCCTCTACGGCCTGCTTGATCCGAGGGTCAGACATGACTGATATCCCCGGCACGAATGCCCATATGCAACAGGTCAAAAGCCGCAGCCTGTTCCAGCTGGCAGCCCTGCGGTTCAGACGCAACAAGGCGGCCATGGCGGGCTCCGTCATGCTGCTTCTGATCGCTCTGTTCTCGTTTGTCGGGCCTCATTTCCTGACGCATACGTATGATCAGGTCTTTTCCTCCTATGTCTCGGTCGCACCCAGCCTCGAGCCACGTCCCGATGTGAATAACCTTCAGGGAGTGATGGAGGGTGTCGCCAGCCGAGCCCGCGTCGAGCTGAAGGAATTTGCCGTTGAAGGCCAGTCTTTCACGGCGACGATTACCTCGAGCAGCGCAATCGATCCGCGCGCAACACGCTATTTCGACCGCGCCAACGAATTCGAAAATACGAAGTTGGTTGCAACCGAAGATGACGGCCGCACGCTGAAGCTCGAAGGCGGCGTCAACCGCGAATACTTCTTCTTCGGCACAGATTCGAACGGTCGTGACATGCTCGCACGCGTCATGCTGGGCGGACAGATTTCGATCGCGGTTGGAGTGCTGGCCAGTCTGGTTTCGCTGGGGATCGGCGTTGTCTACGGTGCAACAGCAGGCTATATCGGCGGGCGCGTCGACAATGTGATGATGCGCTTCGTCGAAATTCTCTATTCCTTGCCCTTCGTTTTTCTGGTGGTGGTTCTGGTCGTCTTTTTTGGCCGAAGCTTCATCCTGATCTTCCTTGTCATCGGCGCGGTGGAGTGGCTGGATATGGCGCGTATCGTGCGTGGCCAGACACTTGCCCTGAAACGGCGGGAATTTGTCAGTGCGGCGCAGGCTCTGGGACTAAGCGACTGGCAGATCATCCGCCGTCATATCATCCCCAATACGATCGGACCGGTGGTCGTGTTCGTGACGGTCGTCGTGCCCAAAGTCATTCTTCTGGAAAGCTTCCTGTCCTTCCTCGGTCTCGGCGTTCAGGCGCCTCTGACAAGCTGGGGCGCGCTGATTTCCGAAGGCGCCAACAATATCCAGTCAGCCCCCTGGCTTCTGATATTCCCGGCAATCTTCTTCGTGCTGACCCTGTTTTCGCTGAATTTTGTTGGCGATGGGTTGCGTGACGCACTCGATCCCAAGGATCGTTGACATGAATACGAAAACTGAAACCATCCTCACCGTTCGTGACCTGAAGGTCGATTTCACCACACCGGATGGAACCGTCCATGCCGTCAAGGGCATCGATCTTGACGTCAAACAGGGCGAAACGCTTGCTGTCGTCGGCGAGTCCGGTTCGGGCAAAAGTCAGACCATGATGGGTATCATGGGATTGCTTGCCTCCAATGGCGCGATCACCGGCTCGGCGAAATATCGCGGGAGGGAACTACTTGGACTGCCTGTCGGCGAGCTGAACAAAATCCGCGGCGCGAAAATCACCATGATCTTTCAGGAGCCGATGACGTCGCTCGATCCTCTCTACCGGATCGGAGCGCAGATTGCTGAGCCGATTATTCACCACAGGGGCGGCAGTAAAAAAGAGGCGCGGGCGCGCGTTCTCGAACTGCTGAAGCTGGTGGGAATTCCAGAACCCGAGCGGCGGATAGACAGCTATCCGCACGAACTTTCCGGTGGTCAGCGCCAGCGCGTCATGATCGCCATGGCGCTCGCGAACGAGCCGGACATCCTGATTGCAGATGAGCCGACCACAGCGCTTGACGTCACGATCCAGGCCCAGATCCTGGATCTTTTGAAATCGCTGCAGCAGCGTTTCGGGATGGCAATCGTCTTGATTACGCATGATCTCGGCGTCGTACGCCACTTTGCCGATCGCGTGTCGGTCATGCGTCGGGGGGAAATCGTGGAAGCCGGGTCAACGGAGGACATCTTCCAGCGCCCGAAGGCCGATTACACCCGGATGCTTCTCGATGCCGAACCCCGTGGGAACAAGTCCGCAGTCAGTCAAGAGGCTCCGATCGTGCTTTCCGGTCAGAACGTGACGATCGACTACACGATTCCGGGCGGCTTCCTGTCGAAATCGCGCAAGTTCCGGGCAGTGGACGGCGTGAACGTCAACCTCCACCAGGGGCAGACAATCGGCATTGTTGGGGAATCCGGGTCAGGAAAGTCCACGCTCGGTCGGGCGCTCCTGCGCCTGATCCAGGCCGATGGCCGGATCTTCTTCGGAAAACAGGAAATCACCGGCCTGGATCGAAAGGCGATGCGGCCGCTACGGCGACATCTCCAGTTGGTATTCCAGGATCCGTATGGTTCGCTTTCGCCGCGACAGACGGTAGGCGAGATCATCACCGAGGGGCTCTTCGTCCACGGCCATGACCTCAACCGTGCGGAACGGGACAGACGCGCAATCGAGGCTCTGAAGGAAGTGGGCCTTGATCCCGCCGCCCGCAACCGATACCCCCACGAATTTTCCGGGGGACAACGCCAACGCATCGCCATCGCCCGCGCCATCATTCTTAAACCCGAGGTCATCATTCTTGACGAACCCACGTCAGCGCTGGACCGGTCCGTTCAGGGCCAGGTCATCGATCTGCTACGTGATCTTCAGAAAGCCCACGGCCTTTCCTACATCTTCATCAGCCACGACCTGTCCGTCATCAAGGCCATTTCGGATTACGTCATCGTCATGAGAAATGGAAAGATCGTGGAGGAGGGAGAGACAGACACAATATTCAGCAAGCCGTCGGCTGAGTACACTAAAATACTCATCGAATCCGCTTATACTGCCGCGTCGGTGTGATGACTCAGAACTCCGTGCATGCAGTCGAACCTGTCCCGGATCAGCGCCCTTGAGACAGAATTGGTTTAATTGAGAAGAGAGGATTTTCGGCTCATCGTAGCACTATCGAAGGAAGCGATGAGACAGAAAACCGGGCCGCAGACATCGGCGGTGGAGAACACCATCAAGGACATCCGCCGCGCGACGCGCAAGCATCATTCTGCGGAAGACAAAATCCGCATCGTTGACCCTGCTGATTATCCTGGTCATTCCCGCCATTTACCGCGTGATTGGGGCATGAAGTAAATTATGTAACAGCTATAAAAACCGTTCGGTATCTGGCACCGATTGTGTCACTGCTGGTCTGCTACAAGACCGCTTTGAGTATCGGAGGAATCGCCTCGCAAATGAAGCGGACTGAGCGCGTCGCGCTACGTGACGTAGCTCCAAACATTAGTTGAAGAAGCGCAGCATGGTATATTTTGCCGGATTGGACGTCTCGATCAAGGAAACAAGTGTTTGCATCATTGACGTAACTGGCAGGGTTGCCAGTGTGATAAACCTCACATCAGGACAGCATTCAGGCACTTGAGGCGACGACGCGATCGACCTGAACGGAGGCGGATATCCCGAAAAGGCCTGTGCGCAGAAATACACGGTCCTGCTCGGCTGAGGGCCCTTGGCTCATATCATAAAAATCGGCGAAGCTGCATGCAACCTCGCCGTATCTGGGTGTTGGCTTGCGCGTGTTATTACGCGTAAAATTCGGGAGCCTTCTTGAAGTTCGCCCAGGCGTCAGGGTCATGTCCGGTAACGACCGTCGCATCATGCTTTTCGGCATAGGTGCGGAGCTTCTGAACCGAGCGGACGGTGTCAACGGTCGAGGCAAGAAAACCAGGCAAAGCTTTCTCTTCCCAGTGGTCGAGGGTGTAGGCAGCATCGATCGTCAGGAGAAGCGGTTTGCTGTTCGGCAATCGCACCAGGAAGGACTGGTGGCCGGGCGCATGACCGGGCGTGAAGATCGTGGTGAGCGTGCCGTCACCGTAAACGTCGTAATAGTCGTCCTGCGTACCGTTGAGGAATTGCCACTTCAGGCCCGGCTTGTCGAAGTCCTTGCGGATATAACCACCACCAGCAAACCAGTCCGGCGTGAAAGCGTACTCATATTCAGACCGCTGCACGATGTGGGTTGCGTTGGGGAAGCGACCGATGGCGCCGGTGTGATCGAGATGCAGGTGCGACTGCACAACATATTTGACATCGGCCGGATCGAAACCAAGCGCCTTGATCTGGTCAACGCAGCCCTGATCCTTGTCCAGCACTGGCCAATAGACATCACAGATGCCGCCCCAATGGCCCCGCGGATCCGTTGCAACTTCGATCGCGTTGCCGCCGTCGATGACGGTGTGCCCGGCGGGATGGGTAATCAGGAAAAATGGAACGGGGATCTCATAGTCGGCACCATTCCCCTGGTTCATCTTGATGTTGTGTACCTTGCATTTCAGCGTACCCGACTGAAGCATGTAAAGTCTGATATCGTTCACTCGTTTTCCTCCATTGGGACTGAAGATATTGATGTGAGAAATGGATCAGAATGCCTCGCGGTAGAGCGCAAGTGCATCCTCTTCGCGGACTTCGACCGGATTATTGACCAGGAGGCGGCTCTGCTTCATTGCGTCCGACGCAAGCATGGCCAGCGTGTTATCCGTCACCCCGACATCGCGCAGACGCCGCGGCGCGCCACTCTCGTCCATCAGCGTTTCCATATGCTGAACGAACGCATCCGAACGGGTTGCGGCATCACCGTCACCCGGAACACCCAACACGTCGGCAAGCTCCGCATAAAGCGCCGCTGCAGCCTTCGCGTTAAAGCGTAAAACCGGCCCCAGCATCAGGGCGTTGGAAAGCCCGTGCGGCACGTGATAATGGCCGCCCAGCGGATAAGCGAGCGCGTGGACGGCGGCTACCGGTGAGTTGGCGAAAGCCTGACCTGCCAATGTCGCACCCAACAGCATGCCTTCGCGGGCTTCCCGGTCGGCGCCGTTCCTGCAGGCGGCGATCAGGTTTGCACCGAGCAGACGCAGTGCCTCGCGCGCCAGAGCATCTGACAGCGGGTTCTTCTTGTGTTTGCTGGTATAAGCCTCGATTGCATGCACCATAGCATCGATACCGGTGGCTGCCGTATGGACCTGCGGTAGTCCCACCGTCAGTTCAGCATCCAGAAGAACGAAATCAGCGTAAAGCTGCGGAGAAACGACCCCCATCTTGGTGGTTTCGCCCGTGGTGATGATCGAGATGTTTGTGACTTCCGATCCGGTGCCGGCCGTGGTCGGCACGAGCACAAGCGGAAGGCGTGTTCCCTTCACGTTGCCGATCCCGTACATTTCGGCAAGCGTCTGGTCGGAGACCAGAAGGACAGCCACGAGCTTGGCGATGTCGAGCGATGAACCGCCGCCAAGACCAATAACGATATCGACGCCAATCCGCCTTGCGGATTCAACGCAGTCGGCAACGATGTGCTCTGGCGGATCAGCGACGACCTTGTCGAAGATCGTGACGTTAAAGCCACTGGCCACAAGGGCGTCAGCGATCGGCTTGATAAGGCCGACCTTGATGAGGCCCGCATCGGTAATCAACAGCGCCTTGCGCGTCTGAAACCTGCCGGAAAGGATCTCTCCGAGACGCTGGGCGCCACTCCAGGCAACCTGCATGGAGGGAACGGTGCGGAATTCAAAAGGGTTGATGGTCATCTTATCCTCCCAGCGTGATCTCAGCCGATCGCCGAGCACACGTATTTGATTTCAAGATATTCATCGATGCCGTAGTGAGAGCCTTCGCGGCCCAGGCCGGACTGCTTCACACCACCGAATGGTGCGACTTCGTTGGAGATGAGGCCTGTATTGTGGCCCACCATGCCGTATTCGAGCGCTTCTGCGACACGCCATGTCCGACGGACATTCTCGGTGTAGAAATAGGCCGCCAGACCAAATTCGGTATCGTTCGCCATGGCGACCGCTTCGTCTTCTGTCGCGAACCGAAAGAGCGGGGCGACCGGACCAAAGGTCTCCTCACGGGCAACCTTCATAGCCTGGGTTGCACCCGTCAGAACCGTTGGTTCGTAAAACGTGCCTCCAAGACTATGGCGTTTACCACCAGTCACGATCTTTGCCCCCTTGCCAAGGGCGTCAGCAATGTGATCCTCGACCTTTGCCACGGCATCGTGGTCAATCAGGGGTCCAATCAGAACGCCCGGTTCGGTGCCTTTGCCGACGGACAGGCTTTCGACCCTTTTGACCAGCTTTTCCGCGAATGCGTCGTAAACACTGTCCTGGACATAGATCCGGTTGGAGCAAACACAGGTCTGTCCGGCATTGCGGTATTTCGACACGATCGCCCCCTCAACGGCCGCATCCAGATCGGCATCATCAAAGACGATGAAAGGCGCATTGCCACCAAGTTCCAGCGACAGTTTTTTGATCGTCTGGGCCGATTGCGCCATCAGCAAACGACCGACTTCGGTCGATCCGGTAAAGGAGATCTTTCGCACCGTGTCGCTTTCGGTAAACACCTCGCCGATATCGCGTGCGGCGCCCGTCACCACCTGGAAGACACCGGCAGGAACACCCGCTTCTTCGGCGAGAACACCCAGAGCAAGTGCGGTGAGAGGGGTCTGTTCAGCTGGTTTGACGATCATCGTACAACCTGCGGCAAGTGCCGGGGCTGCCTTGCGGGTGATCATCGCGGCCGGGAAGTTCCATGGTGTGATCGCGGCGCAGACGCCGATAGGCTGCTTCAGGATGGTAATGCGCTTGTCCGTGGTCGGCGACGGAATGGTATCGCCATAAACACGTTTGGCTTCTTCGGCGAACCATTCCACGAAAGATGCCGCATAAAGGGCCTCGCCCTTTGCTTCCGCAATCGGCTTTCCCTGCTCGGCAGTCATCAACGCGCCAAGATCGTCAGCGTTCGCCACCATGAGATCAAACCAGCGACGCAGTATGGCAGCGCGGTCCTTTGCAGCACGGCGGCTCCAATCAGAAAGTGCCCAGCCTGCTGACTCCACCGCGGCTTCCACCTCATCTGCAGATAATGAAGGAACGTGGCCGATGATCATCGAGTTGGCGGGATTTTCAACCGCAATCGTCTTGCCATTCGCGGCTTTCAGCCAGCGGCCATTCACCAGGCATGCATCACGCAATAGCGCCGAATTTTTCAGCTTGATCATCGAACCCTCCCGTATTAAAGTTCAACTAATTGAACTAGAATCAATAGAGCGAACTATGGGCCGATGCGGCCGTTGATGTCAAGGAAGGCGCATGGCAGAAGATCAACAATCGTCGCAAATTTCAGACAATGTACCAGCACTCAGACGCGCGGTGCGTATTCTGGATCTGGTCTCGGGTTCCCCCCGCAACCTTACAGCAGCCGAGCTGACACGCGTTTTGGACTTGCCCAAAAGCACCGCGCATGGGTTGCTGGCGGTGATGACTGAGCTTGATCTTCTCGCGCGATCCGCCGATGGAACCCTCCGTGTTGGAGCCCACTCGCTCAGATGGGCGAACGGCTTTTTGTCGCAGCTCGATATCGTATCAGCTTTCAACGACCATCTCGCCCAGCGCCACGACCTCGATCCCTACACGGTGACCCTCACAGTCCGCGAGGGTGGCGAAGTCGTTTACATCGGCTGTCGCAACTCGGCCCAGCCGCTTGGACACACGTTTCGGATCGGTATGCGTCTGCCGGCGCCATTTACGGCCACCGGGAAGATCCTCCTGTCCGATCTCGGGCCCAGTGAATTGAGGATGCTGTTTTCTCAGTTTCCACAGCCTCTGACATCAAGGAGCGTTGCTGGCCTTTCGCAGCTTGAAGAGGAACTGGCTCTGACGCGCGCTCGCGGCTACTCCATCGACGATGGTCAGATCCGCGAAGGTATGCTTTGCATTGGCGCAGCGATACGCGATTACTCGGGAGCCGCATCTGCCGGCATTGCAATCAGTCTGATCCGCAGCGAAGCCAGCGACGAAAAAATCGCGTGCCTTGGTGAGGAGCTTCGCACCACCGCCAACGCGCTTTCTGAAAAGCTTGGGTACCGATCGCAGAAAGATTAGCCGCAGCCTGTAGTGGTGCAGTCAATGCCGACGAGTGCAGCTCTGCTGTAGGGAGTAGTGCATCAATGCCCCCGGGCAGCCCCTCACAGAGGCTGCCCGAACGCTCTTTTGATCGTGCATACAACAGACGTCATAGATATGTTGAGCACAAAGGGAAACGACCTGTGATCGGAGATGCACGATCCACCGCATTGCCTGTTTTCCCCTCCTGGGACGAAACCGAACAATCTGTTGCCATCACAGGTCATGGCCCTTCGGTACCGTACGAAACCACACGCGCGACAAGGTGCCTTGGCTCCCTAGGTTTTTTCAGCGTATCCATGAGTTCCAGCGCTGTACCAACATACCCATGTTCGCGTTGATCCATCGTGCATCAGGGACGATGATCCGGTTCTCAACATCTGCTGCGGATGGCAGGGTGGCGCGAGCTTCCGATGACATCTGTGAAATCGCTTTCTGACTTGGAGGAGTGCACGAAAGCGTTTCGCAGGCGTTGGCCTGCACCGCAGGATTCCTCAACCAGAACTCAATGAGCTTCAGCGCATTTTCCCGATCTGGCGCGCCACGCACGAGCGCTATGCGATCGCCCACAAGAAATGCGCCATCATAACTCCAGCCAATCTTGTAACCCTCTGCCCTCAAGGCCTTCGCCCGCGTCAACCAGATCTGTCCAACGCGATACTCGTCATTGCGAAACGCCTGAACGCTTTGATCCCCTGTCCTCCACCAAACCTGTACACTATCCCTTACTTCGTCGAGCTTGCGAAATGCTCGATCAACATCAAGTGGGAAAAGCTTATCCCTCGGCACTCCGTCCGCCAGCAATGCTGCGGCCAACACTCGCCATGGATCGTCAAAGCTAGGAAAACTGCGTGCACCCGGGAACTTCGCCAAATCCCACATGTCAGCCCAGGTTTGAGGGTTGCTTCCGTTCTCATTCAATTTGTAGGCCAATAACGTGGAGGTTGACTGCAATTTCGCCCCGCCGCGCGTGCAGGAGTCGGCCCGGAGGTCCGGGCTGTTAATGAACTGTTTGCAAAAGTCGGACAGGTCTTCTGTTATGGCAAAGTGTGCGTCGGAGCCAGCTTGGATTTCACCATCCAGATAGAGGTCCCAGGTGACGTTACCTGTTTGAACCATAGCCGTGACCTTTGCCCGCTTTTCCGCATCCGTTCCAGAAACAGTGACGACCTTTATGCCTGTCGCTTTCGTGAAGGGTTCGAACCACGCATCACGCAGGGCCTTTTCATAGGTACCTCCCGTGGTAGCAATGACCACACGTTGCTCGGCGCTCGCCTTTTGAAACCCAAGAGCGAATATGAGAGCAAAGGCGACGAACATGTAAAACGCGGACCTCAGGCAAGCCTTCGGCGTCTGATCCGATCTGATCATTTCAAATCCTCTTCAGTTAATGTGGAGTTAATGTCTGCTTCGAGTCGTCAGAAGTTGCGCCGCCGTCATGAGCACGAGCGAGATCGCGACGAGCACGGTTGACGCGGCGGCGATCACTGGTGTGAGGTTGAAATCGATATCTTCGAACATCTTGCGTCCAATCGACTTCCCGCCAATGTCAGAGATAAAGAACGAAACCGTCGCGTCATCGAACGACGCAAGAAATGCAAAGACCGAAGCCGCAGCCACGCTTGGGCCTATATTGGGCAGCATCACAAGGAAGAAGCTCTGGATTCGATTTGCGCCGCAGTTGAGGGCCGCGAGTTCGAGCGAAGGATCAAACTTCTGCACCGCAGCACCCACCACGATCATGACATACGGGATGGCTAAAACTGTGTGCGCGAGAACAAAGCCTGCAAACGTCCCCGTTATTCTCCACGGTGAAAACACGAGGTAAAGCGATACACCCAGAACCACGTGCGGGACGATCATAGGCCCAAGCGCGAGGCTTTGCAGAAGCCCCTTAAGAGGCAGTCTGCTTTTTGCGAGCGCAAGCGCTGCTGTCGTGCCGATGGTTGTTGCCACAACAGCTGTCGCGAGTGCGACCTGCAGGCTGAACAATGTGGCCGCCATCCAATCAGGATCCGAAAAATACGCCCTGTACCATTTTAATGTTAGGCCTTGCGGTGGAAACGCAAGATAGCTGCCGTCATTCAGGCTCATGGGGATGACGAGAAATGTCGGCAAGACCAAGAATACCGTTATCAGCAGGACAAAGAGGCCCACGGTATAGATGCGGAGGATATTACGATACCGTCCGATGGTATTGCGCACTGGCCGTACCACAGTAGGCCAGACCGGAAATGTTGAACTATCAGATGCCACTGTTCAGCCCCTTGCTTAGCGAAAGTGTTCTTCGAAATATGATTATGACGGCAAGCGTGACGACCAACAGTGAGGTTGAGAGCGCAGCTGCAAAAGGCCAATCGAGCAGGACAGTCGTTTGTTGACCGATGAGCGTTGCCATCATGAGCGATCCGGCTCCCCCTACCAACGCCGGGGTGACATAGAAACCGAGTGCAAGAACGAAACTGATTACGCAGCCCGCAAATATCCCAGGAAGGCTCAGAGGAACAATGATTGCGCGAAAGGCGTGCAATCGGGTTGATCCAAGATTCATTGCCGCCTGAACGTACTCCGGAGGAATAGCCCGCAGTGACGCAAAGATGGGCATGATCATGAAGGGAAGAAGGACATGAGTCATTGCGACAATGACCGCGCCCTGTGTGTAGATCATGCGCAGGGGCTCGTCGATTAGCTTGCCCGCCAGAAGTGCCTGGTTGATGATACCGGTTCTCTGAAGCAGCACAATCCAAGCATATGATCGGACCAGGACTGATGTCCAAAGCGGAATGAGCACGCATCCCGTCAATATGAGGGCCCAAGGGTGTTTGAGCCGGACCATCGCGTAAGCTACAGGAAAACCCAGGAAGAGGCAGCAGCACATAACCGACAGTGCAACGACCGTTGTGGAGAGCAGGACGTTTAGATAAAGCGGTTCGCGAAAGATGCGAATGTACAGCTCGAAGCTCATGTCCGGCATACTGAGCGCGACGAGTTTTGCCAGAGGATAAATGAACCCTGTCAAAAGCATGACTGCAGCTGGAAGAAGCAAAAGCAACGCACCTGCATGGGAATATGTTTTTGCAGAGGGCGAAGCAAACATCAGACTTTGCAGATTGGCGAGTGCTCTGGAAGCGGGTGAAGAAGCGCTCATGCCACAGACCTCTCCTCTTTGGAAAAAAAGCTGACGGCATGCGGGTCGGGTACGAGATCCACTGTATCACCGGGCCGGAAATCTACCTCACTTCCGGTCACGACCTGAACCTCCACCAGCGGTGATCCAGGTAGGTCCAGACGGACGATGAACGCATGGAATGATCCAACGAATGCCAGACTCTCGATCTGAGCTGGAATTACCCCGCGGCCTTGAGGACCTCGTTTTTTCAAGGCGATCCTCTCGGGACGCATGGCGAGGATTACCTCGTCACCAAGCCGGATTGTTCCCCGTGCCGCATCGCCAGAACCGGCCCGGACAAAGACGTCGTCGGCTAGTCGCACGAACATCCCGTCGTCTTCAAAAGAAACAACCTCTCCTTCGACGAAGCTCATTTTTCCGACAAAATCAGCAACAAAACGGGTGGCGGGCGCGTGGTAAAGACTGGAGGGAGCTCCTATCTGGACGATATTTCCGCCCTGCATTATCGCAACGCGATCGGACATCGTCAGCGCTTCTTCCTGATCATGCGTTACATAAAGGACGGTTGCTCCCACCTGCCTCTGGATGCGCTTGATTTCGAACTGCATGGCTTCGCGCAACTTCTTGTCAAGCGCGCCGAGGGGCTCGTCCATCAGCATAACGGGTGGCTCAAACGCAAGCGCTCGCGCGACCGCCACACGCTGCTGCTGGCCACCCGACAGTTCAGAAGGAAACCTGTCAGCAAAACCGGCCAGGTGAACGAGGTCAAGCATGTCGTCCGCCCGCTGCTTCCATCCAGAGCGCCAGCGCGATCTGAGCTTTAGCGGGAAAGCAATGTTCTGACGGACAGTGAGATGGGGGAAAAGCGCGTATTTCTGAAAGACCATCCCGATATTTCGCTTATTCGGAGCAAGGTCGGTCACGTCACGGTCGCCGATCACGATCCTGCCTGCAGTGGGACGCTCAAAACCGGCAATCATCGTCAGGACGCTGGTCTTGCCCGAGCCAGAAGGGCCCAGCACTGAGACGAATTCGCCTGGCTGCACGCAGACGTCAACACCAGCGACCGCAACGACGTTGCCATAGCTCTTCGCAAGCCCGTCAAGATTTAGAGTCTCACCTATCAATACCTTACCCCTCCTTCTTTTTAATGCTGCGACGAACGTGAAAACGGGTGCTCGGAGCAGCTTTCAAGATTATCTTGCCAAGCCAGCGACGCGTAACAGATTAGAAGCTAATAGCGTTTATGTTGTCACATTTCGTTCGCAAAAACTTTGCATTTCATTTTTGTGACATCAAAAATGCGGTAAGTCAACGGAACAAGAGGGGAAAATGATCGACATTTTACGTGATGAGAGCGATGCCGGCGTTCAAGGCCAGCGAATGGGAAGCATGGTCTATGATGTGCTACGGGAGAGAATGATCCGCGGCAGCTACCCTCCCGGACACAAGTTTACCGTCCGGGGGATAGCCAGCGAACTCAACGTAAGCACCACGCCTGCGCGCGACGCATTGAACCGCCTGACGACGGAATCGGTACTTGTTTTTTCCGGCCCAAAGACGCTCGTCGTTCCGACGCTCACAAGGGCGGAACTGCGCGATATCACCGTTACGAGGATCGCCCTGGAAGGAACTGCCGCGGAATACGGAGCAAGGAATCCCGACGAAGGGTCAATAAAAAAACTCATTGATATACAGGAGGTTATAAACAAAAATCTAGAAGAAGGCAGGTATCACGATGCTCTTTGGCACAACAAGGAATTCCACTTTGCCATCTACAATCTATCCGGAATGACCGGCCTGCTCAGCATGATTGAAACCCTTTGGGCGCGAATTGGTCCTACGCTTCTCAACCTTTACCCCGAGTACGCGCAAAATCGCCAGGGCGTCCACAATCACATGGTCGCGATTGAGGCTCTCATTGACAATGACCCCGCCGGCGTGCGGGCGGCGATAGAGAACGACATCAGGGAGGGCTACCGCAAACTGCGCAACGCCGTATCAACTACGGACGAATAATAACCTGAACTTTAAATTGACGTCACATATTGACTCATCGGATTTTTGTTGCAACAAAATTGCAAATGACCGGCGCAGTGTGCCTGTCTTCCTCCAGGACAAGGGTTTTATGATCCAATGCTGTTATCGTCGAATACCTCGCCACCGGGCCCCACTGAGCGGCAAACGTCCATCGCGTTCTTTGAACGCGCCTCCTCCGTTTTTCCAGGCGGCGTCACACGCGCGACTATTGAGCTGGATCCCCACCCGGTCTTTGTTGCCTATGGGGAAGGCGCGTTTGTGACCGACGTCGACGGCCACCGTATGCTGGATCTGAATAATAACTTCACAACCCTGATCCACGGACATGCCTATCCCCCCATAACTGAAGCGATTGCCGGGCTACTAAGAGCAGGCAGTTGCTTTGCTAATCCGATGAACCATGAGATTGATCTTGCCGAATTGCTAATAGGCAGGATTCCGGCTGTTGAGCAGGTCCGCTTCGTCGCGAGTGGAACTGAAGCCGTCATGTTTGCCATCAAGGCCGCTAGAGCAACGACCGGCCGGGTCGCAATCGCTCGGGTGGAAGGTGCGTACCACGGCGCATATGACTGGGCGGAGGCGGGACAGCACGCATCGTCGAACACGACCTGCGCCGCCTATCCCGGCATGCCCCCAAGTGTAATAGACGACGTCGTGCTCCTCCAATTTAACTGCCCCACGCAGGTGGAGCAGCAGATAACGATGAATGCCGGGCGCCTTGCGGCTATTCTTATCGATCCGATGCCCAGCCGGGCGGGTCTCATAAAGCCGACACACGAGTTCATCGCAACAATCAACAAGGTGGCGAAGCAGCATGGGATCGTCATTATCGCGGATGAAGTACTGAACCTCCGCCAGGGTTTCGCTGGAGCCTCAGCGCGCTACGGTCTGGAGCCTGACCTCGTCACAATGGGGAAGATCATCGGCGGTGGCTTTCCGGTAGGGGCAGTCGGCGGACGTCGGGAGATCATGTCGGCCTTTGGCAAGCAAGGAAGTAAGGCACCCGTGACGCAAGGTGGAACCTTTTCTGCAAATCCCGTGTCGATGGTCGCTGGCCGTCTTGCGATGGAAGCCCTGACGGAGGATGCGTTCCAACGTCTCGAACATCTGGGTAACCTGGTTCGCGACGGTTTGAGATCACGCATCGAACGTCACGGCGCAAATCTGAGCGTGACGGGAGCGGCTTCGCTTTTTCGAATACACGCCAAGAAGGTGACGCCGGTTTCTTATCAGGACAGCATTCCGACAGCTTCGGAAGAGACCGTCCTGAAACTACTGCGCAGGCACTTTGCAAACAATGGGATTTTGATGCCCTACGGCGCCGCTGCGTCGCTATCAACGCCCATGACGGACAGTGAAATGGGTGACATTGTTTCCGTCTTTGACGATTTCCTCGTGAATCTTGATCGACATGCTTGGGAGGCCGCATAATGGATACTGCAGTTCATGAAATAACCGTCGCTGAGCGCATTGCCCACGCGCTGAGGCGCCATGATGTGGAGGTGATCTTTGGACAAAGCCTTCCGTCGGCGGTCATTTTGGCGGCCGAAAAGATCGGCATAACGCAGATTGCCTATCGCCAGGAAAACATGGGGGGCGCCATGGCCGATGGCTACGCCAGACGTTCTGGCAAAGTCGGCGTCGTGGCAGCCCAGAACGGTCCTGCGGCGGCGCTGCTGGTTGCTCCGCTGGCTGAAGCACTCAAGGCGAGCGTTCCGGTCGTTGCACTCGTCCAGGATGTGGAGCGTGATCAGACTGATCGAAACGCGTTTCAGGACCTCGATCACATCAGCCTGTTTCAGTCATGCACAAAATGGGTTCGTCGTGTTTCCGTGGAAGAGCGGGTAGACGATTACATCGATGCCGCGTTCACCGCCGCCTCGTCTGGCAGAGCAGGTCCCGCAGTCCTGCTTCTTCCTGCGGATCTTTTGCGATCCGCGTCTACTGCCCCAACAAGGAGAAGAGCGAACAATCTCGGCCATTGGCCGCTCGACAGATCACGTCCCGCCGACAAAGATCTGGATATCGCTGCGAAAGCGATAGCAAACGCCCGCGCACCCGTCGTGATAGCAGGCGGCGGCATCCACGCCTCCGGGGCTGCCCAGCAGTTGCGACTGCTACAGGACGAGTGCTCGATACCTGTCTTCACAACGAATATGGGTAAGGGTTCGGTTGATGAGTGGCATCCTCTCTCAGGCGGTGTGCTGGCATCGCTTGTCGGCCCGAAGTCACTGGGCCGGCACACGGTCGAGATCGTTCGCGAAGCGGACCTTGTCGTCTTGATTGGCACGAGGACGAACCAGAATGGTACAGACAACTGGCGGCAGTACAGTCCCAATGCCCAGATGATTCATATAGATACCGATCCACAGGAAGTCGGGCGGAATTTTGAGGCAATTCGTCTTGTTGGTGATGCACGGGAGACCTTGGCCGGCCTACGTGAAAGGATCAGGCTTTGTGACTTACGCCTCAGAACCATTTCCCGCGAGGCTGTCTGCGACCGTCTTCGGGAAAGCTGGCGGAAATTCAATGACGATCGCCGGGTCTATTACAGCTCTGAGGCCTCACCGCTTCGTCCAGAACGGATTATGGCCGAGCTTCAAGGGGTAATCGATGAAAACACCACTGTGGTGGCGGATGCTAGTTATTCATCGATGTGGGTCCTCGGCCAACTCAGAATTTCTTCTGAAAGGACGCGTGTGCTCACCCCCCGGGGTCTTGCGGGACTTGGGTGGGGAGTTCCCCTTGCAATCGGCGCCAAGGTCGCGGCACCTCCAAGCGATGTTGTAGCACTGGTGGGAGATGGGGGATTTGCGCACAGTTGGGCCGAGCTTGAAACACTGGTCCGCATGCAAATTCCGATTACGATCATCGTGCTGAACAACGGAATTCTTGGCTTCCAGCGTGATGCCGAAACTGTAAAATTCGGAAAGTACACAACCGCCTGCCATTTTGCAGAGGTCGATCACGTCAAGATTGCACAAGCGTGTGGATGCGACGCCGTCCGGGTCACGCAACCGCAGGACCTCAAGGGCCATATGCAAAAGGTGAAGAACAGAAAGTTGCCGTTGCTCATTGAGGTTGTGACCGATCCTGAAGCTCACCCGGCACTTTCTCTCTTTGCTCAGATGGACAGTGCTGCATGACGAGATATTGTCAGAGCCGAGTCGCAGTGGTCGCCGGAGGCACGTCCGGTATCGGAATGTCGGTTGCACGACATTTACTCGATATTGGCCACAAGGTCGCGGTTTTTGGGCAGACAGAAAGCGCGGCGAAGGCCGCGCGCTCTTCCTTCGGGGCTGAGATAGCATCTAACCAGTTACTGGTCGGTTGTTGCGACGTTAGAAATCGAGGCGAGGTTGCCGATTTCTTTCGCGATGTCGAAACCTTGTGGTCCTCCACTGCGCTACTGGTTTATTGCGCGGGCATTTCGCCGAAAGCAGCGGACGGTGCGGCCAGGCGATTTACCTCCGTTGACCTTCGCGAGTGGAATGATGTCCTGGACGTGAATTTGACCGGCGCCATGCTCTGCTGCCAGGCGGCATTACCAGGTATGGTCGATAAGGGATTTGGCCGGATTGTCCTGATCGGATCGCTTGCAGGGCGAACACGGCCGATGATCGCCGGTGCGGCATACGCAGCATCAAAAGCCGGGCTAGCTGGCCTGGCCCGCGCGCTCGTCAGCGAATTTTCCGCCGACGGGATCACGATCAATGTCGCCGCTCCGGGTCGCATCTTGACGCCAATGACGGGAACCGCGGAGACGCCAGTCAATCGTGACGCAGCAAAACGAATACCCGCCGGTCGACTAGGAGAGGCCGAAGAAGTGGCACGGCTGGTCGGTTTTTTAGTCTCCGATGAAGCCGGCTTCATCAATGGAGCGATCATAGACATCAACGGCGGCGAGTACACGCCCGCTTGAGCCAAGGATAGTCAGACGCAGAAAACAAAGCGAAGGGAGATGCTCTTGCGTTACTCGATCATCATCCACACGACTGACCCGGAGCTGTACCTTATTTTGCGTTACATTCTCGAGCAGGCCGGTCACGACGTCGACCTGCTGCCGAGCCTCGACACGTTTTTACCGGATAATAGCAAGGTTGAGCCACAGCGTCGCACAGTACTGATCTGCCTTGCAACGGACGATCTGCTCCGCTCAGCGGTTCTTATGAAGAAAAAGCAGCCCGATATTCGACTTGTCGGCTTCCCGCTTGACAATAAAATGTTAGACGGCGTTCAATCGTCCGTATTTGACTATCTGGTGAGGCGCCCTTTTGACCCAGGCAGCCTGCTTGAGTTTCTCAAGTATGGCTTGCCGTCTAACACAACCGCACCAACTGATCTCAACGTTTTTCTCGATGACGTGGAAATTAATGTTGCATCCGTGCGGGTCCGGCGGGGTGAGACGCACATCAGTCTTTCGCCACTGCATTTCCGGATCCTGTTGTATCTTGCAAGAAACACAGACAGGGTCGTCAGCCGTGACGAACTCATCCGGAATTGCTGGCCCGAGGATGCCGATGTCGAACCGCGTACAGTGGACATTCACATCGGCAAAATAAGACGGTCCTTGAACCGTCACGGTCGCGACGTCATTAGAACCGTGCGCTCCGCAGGATATTCGGCCACAAAATTATAATCGGGCGCTGACAATTCATACGTCAGTAAGTGACCGGAAAACTCTGGCCCAAAAAAGAAAATCGCCATCCCTTCCGTCGAGACGGGCATCGATAGCACTAAAGGCGACTGCGAGCGCGGCATCCGTACCAAAGATCATTCTGGCAACTGCCGTAGCGTCGGCTTCATCGCAAAACGTGAGAATGTCATCGCCGGCGCTATCGGCAATGCCTGCACTGTTCAAACTATGCATGTAACCTCCGAGCCACCCGGCGCAGAACGACGAATATGCCGGGCGTTCAGGCTCGTTTCAGAGATGCAGAGCTCAACGCCTGCATGTTCGCCCATGGCTACTCGATCAGGTTACGGCTTCCCCGCCCATGAAACACCGGGCCCTTGGAAAGCATCTTTATGATGTCACATAATGAGCTAAAAGCTCAAGCGAAATGGCGGAGATTCGGGGATATTTCCCTAATTATTCTATTTTGCATGGATGACTACCCGTGATTGCATTATTTTTTGTGACATCATATGACGGCTACGAACTGTCGTTGTATATTTGAGGGTCTGAGATGCAGCAAGAGATAGAAACAAAAGCCGCGGTCGCAATTTTTACCGAGAACGCGGACTATTTTGCGATGCTCAGACACATTCTCTCCACGGAGGGTACACGGGCGGTTCTCTGCGATAGAAACGAAATCGGCGACAAAGTAGCCCAGCCGGACATCGTGGGACTGATCCTCGACGTGGATCGCGATCACAATGGGGCGGCCATCATCTGCCAGCGCATCAAATCGTGCGACAAGACGGAAAAAAAGCCAGTACTTGCCATCATTCCCAACGGTGACACCGAAGCTTATATGGAACTCATGCGGGCAGGCGCGGATCAGTGCCTGATCCGCCCATTCTGGCCACCACATCTGCTGGGCTTTCTCGAAGGCATAAACCCTTTCCGGCAACAACCAGTCGCGACAAAGTCACCAAACGCCCCCCTTCAACTGGGCGAAATCGAACTTTGGCCGGAACGCAAACGCGTTTCAGTTAGCGGCATCGAACTCACCTTGGGGCCGATCGAATTCAAATTGCTCGAACACCTACTTACCGCTCCCGGCAGAGTGTTCAGTCGGGACGAGTTGATAGCGGCGGCGTGGCCGAATGAGGTCTACGTGCAACCGAGGACGGTAGACGTTCACATTGGCCGTATCAGGCGGCATCTGAAGAAAGCGGCAGGCTTCGACGTCATCAGAACTGCGAGGTCAAGCGGCTACGCCATCGATGTAGCCTCGCAGCCGATATAAGCGCCGTTCTGGTTTATGACGCCAAAGGTTTACAGAGATTTCTCAAAATCTTCCGAGAGCGTTTGTTGATCGTTGCGATAATTTGCCGATCCTGCATGCATCTTTTTGGTTAGGGGACGCGAGAAATGTCGACCGACAAAACGCTGCAGCACGCAAGCCGAAACACCGGGGGATTGATAGATCATGCCGAAGACTACTTCAACGCGGCTCATCAGCACGGCTTGATGGCCCTATATGCGCGTCCAAGGGCTGCGAGGCAGGTAGACGTCGATTTTGACGGCTTTCCATCACAGCGCATCACGGATTTCGTGCGTTGTTCATATCTGGGCCTCGACAATCATCCACTCGTCATAGACGGCGCGGTCAAGGCGATTGAGGAATACCGGGCACTGCACTGGTCATGTGCAAGGACCCGACTGAACTTTGCAATCCTCTGCGATCTGGAAAATTCTCTTTCAGATCACTTCAAGGCGCGGGTCATTACCTACACAACCGTGCTGGCGGCGAACATGGGAGCATTGCCTATCGTCGCCTCCGGACACCTCACTGGCGGCATCAGGCCGATGATGGCATTTGACCGCCACGCGCACGCAACACTCGCCTTTCACAAGGGCACAATAGCTCTGGAAACGCAGGTTCGTACGGTGGCCCATAATGATCTCGACGCATTGGAGGAGTTGTGCCGGGCCAACAGGGCCGTGGCTTATGTTTGCGACGGCGTCTACTCGATGGGTGGACATGCGCCCATTCGGGACCTGCGCTACTTGCAGGATAGATACGGCCTGTTTCTCTACATCGATGACGCCCACGGCGTATCAATCTGCGGGAAGAACGGCGAAGGATTTGCGAGGTCACAATACGGAAACGAACTCGGCGAGCGAACAATCATAGCCGCGTCGCTCGGAAAGGGTTTTGGCGCCTCGGGCGGAATGTTGATGCTTGGTACGGCGCGTCAGGAAGAACTATTCCGGCGTTTTGCCGTCGCGCACGCTTTTTCTGCGTCATTGAATGTTGCGGCAATCGGTGCAGTTTCAGGTTCGTTGACAATACACCGCAGCGACGAGCTTTTGCGAAGACAGCTCGCCCTCAGTTCCAATATCGAACTTCTGGACTCGATGCTGGTGACAGAGCAAAGAGGTGCACCCTTGCCAATTCGGACGTTGAACCTTGGCACCGAAGAGCGCGCCGTCAACGGGACCCGGGCGCTCCTTGATCGAGGAATTTACGGCTCGGCGATCTTCTTCCCGACAGTTGCGAAGGGGAAGGCCGGCATTCGCGTTTGTGTCACCTCGGACCATACATGTGAGGAAATCAGAGCACTTTGCACAGCCCTGTCAGAGATCATGGACGACCAGACAGTATCGTAAGTCAGCATCGGGCTGCAGTCGCTCAGAAAGCCGGACTTGCGAAGGGATTAGACGGGTTTTCGGACAGCAACATTTGTTGCCAGCAAAGTGTGATGTAAACTACAGATTGAGACGGACGAATCCAGCCTGTTGCGGAAAAGAGAAGACATTTGCCGAACATGAAGACATCGCTCGACCATATTCCCCCGCAAATACAACAGGAACTCCAGCGCGCGCTGGAGATTATTCACGAAGAATTCGAGGATGCCCTGGAGGGAGGCACGGCGAAATTCAAAAAGCGTGGACGGATCCTGAAGATCATCCTCTTCGGATCCTATGCCAGGGGTACGCAGGTGGACGAACCGTTTACTTCCAAGGGGTATCGATCTGATTTCGATCTTCTTGTGATCGTCAACAACCGCAAGCTGACGGATTTTGCGGAATATTGGTACAAGGCTGCCGACAGGTTGATCCGTGACAAGACGATAAAAAGACCCGTGCAGATCATCGTCCATTCGCTGCGAGAGGTGAACACCTCCTTGCAGGAGAGCCAGCATTTCTTTTCCGACATCCGTAAGGAAGGCATCGCTCTTTACGAGCTGGACGACAAGCCTCTCGCAGAGCCTAAGACGCTGACTCCGGAAGCGCACTTGCGAGTCGCAAAAGAGCATTTTGACCATAGGTTTATCGCGGCTTCGAAATACAAAAAGGGCTTTGACTTCTACAATCGGGAGGGAGATACCAAAGAGGCAGCATTCCTGCTACACCAGACGATCGAGCAGGCATATGCCAGCGTTCTCCTAACGCTGACGAACTACACGCCGGCGTCTCACAATCTCAAAGTTCTGCGATCCTTCGCAGAAGAACGGGATCAACGACTGATCGAGGCCTTCCCTCGCGAGCACCATCGGGAGAGAGCGTGGTTCAATACGATCAACGAAGCCTACGTGAAGGCACGCTACTCCAGCCAATACGAAATAAGTCGGGAAGCGCTTGACTGGATTGGCGAGCGAGTAACGATACTGCTTGGTCTGGTGGACGAGGTATGCCGCGACCATATATCGGCGCTTGAGGCAGATGCCGGTCGTGAGATTCGCGAGCAAGACGTGGCTGAAGAATAGAGCGCTTCGGCGCTTTCCCTAATTGCCTTTATATGGTGTGCCGTGACGGCTAGCAGCACTGCCGTTCACTAACCGCGCCTTGGTGGAGTTCCAATGAAGAATACCTGAAAGCAATGATGAGGGTGAAACCGTTGTCTGCGGGCCCTTGACCGTCTTGTGCGTCGCGTCTGAGATTTTATGTAGCATCCGCCCTGTCATCCGAGGAAAACTTCATGTGTATGAGCCACTTTATCGCCGACCGATGATCGCGTCACGCGCTGCAGCTGCTCCGGCCTCCCTATTTGTCTGACCGGTCGCGGAGAATTTCCAATGGCCAAACATATTTCCGAAACGTTCGTGTCGATACCGGATCCGGATCGGACGCGCGATTTGCTGTGCGCTACCCTGCGCGGCTGGTCTTTTTCAATCACCAACAATCATTCCGAACGACTTCTTGCCTTTGACTCCGGACGCGCCATCATCACCCGTGCAGTCGGTGGCCTTCACCTTCATGTGGAGGCCAAGGATCCGTTAACACGCCTCGGGATGCAGTCCGTGCTGCAGGCAGCTTTTTCACTGGTTCCTGCACATCAAATCTTGAAGCTCGAGTGGAATCTTGTCGTGGCGAGCCACCAGAGTGATCGCCCCCCAGAGAGGGAGCGCCCGCAACGGATCAGGTAGACTCTCAGCTTTCCGGAAAAGACAAGCGAGCAAGAGCATAGCACCGAGGTCGGCGAACAGGCGTATAGGTTCTCTGCCTGTGCAAACACTATACGGCTGTGGCAGAGAGCAACTTTCACCGTGGTCGTCACACCGTTGATCAGAACGATCTCATGGCGCCAGTCGAACTCAGCTTCAGCCGCGCCAGATGGGTCTCCTTGGCGCTTATGTTTTCCTGGTCAGTCTATATTTTGCAAGCGTCAACCAGCGATCAGATTAACGGATCGCTCGAGTATCTATCAGTCGATGTGACCGGCGTTCCGAAAAAGCCTCACGTCATCGGCCTTTAAGGGCCGAAACGAAATGAATTCGTCTGCGGTGACTGGGCCGAGGCCCAACTGCTCAATCAAGCTTCGGTCACGATGGCCCCAAAATAGGGCAATTACTTTTGGCGCAAGGATGTCTCTCGCGCCTCCATTTCGGGGGATAAGCTTCATGTAGTCATGTTGTTGGGCCAGTGCGCTTACCTGCTGCCGCGATATCGGCCGACCTTCCACTTTCTCGAACAGCGCTGCAATATGACTGGTGCCGCCTCGGGCTGACATGATCTCCATGCGATCCAACACCGACAGGACCTCCCAGAAATTTGGTGGATACGGATGCTGGCGCAGTATCCAGCATATGTTTACATGCTGGGCTGCCAGGAGCTGGCCCTTGCCGTCCTGGTTCGTGCTAAGGAGAAGGTATTCGGGTCGACAGACTACCACACCCACGCCGCAAAGCGCCGTTTTCTCCGAAGACCTAACTAGGAGCGCAGGCCCTCCTATGAAGACCACCGGCTTCGCCGGATCACGAGAGGGGATTTGCAGGATGGTGACATCGAAATCAGATTGGCCAGCACCTCGCTATAATGCACTGGACGACACCTCGTCGTGCGTTTCTGTGGGCCGGCACAAGCCTCATGCCGTCAACCGACGTTTCATATTTTCCTTCAACGGGTCCGTCCCGCCATGCCGGCTCCTATCGAGTAAAAATCCGCCCTCGCTCGATCGAGCGACGCTGACGTTCAGCAATAATCTTCTGGCTGCTCTCTTCCCGTACCGCCCGTTGCAGGACCAAGAGGCGCTCCTTGATTGCCTCGAACGCACGACGCTGAGCAGGCGATACGCGCTTGATAACATCCCTCTCTCCTCGCAAAATCGCGTTCCTGCCAAAACGCTCGTCGAGGGCCCGGCTGACTTCTGCAAACTCCCGGGCGATGTGCGCATCTAGCAAGCGCGCGACGGCATCCTGTCCGGCCTTCTTTTGCCTACCCGTGCTCCTGTTTATATCGGCCACCAACGTGGACAGCGCATCCTCGGCCGCCTGCGACAGCCCGGGAATGGCGACCGACATACACCGGCGCTCTTCGGAGACCGCGCGGGTCTCCGCATCAAAGGCACTGGCCCACGACACGCCGAGTGATCGAATGCAGCTTGCCGCCTCCGAAATGGCTTGCAAGGCTTCCTTCCGCTCCCGGCCGACAGCGAGCAATTTGTCCATGATACGGCCGGAACCTCGCAACGCGCCATAGGCTGCGGGATCGTTGGCGACGGCCGCGGCGATCCGTTCGCCCGCAAAGCCCTTCAGGATCAGTTCCTCGATCTTCCCGACGGCACCTGCCGGATCGCGCCAGATGCGCTCTGCTGCGCCAAAAAGGGCGGTGCGATTTTGACCGTAGTGAGAAACAGCGCGCGCCCTCTTCCGCGCTTCCTGGTCGATCGCGGTTTCAAACTCCGTTACAGCTGCAAGCATTGGCAACACCCCTACCGTCTCTTTTCCTGGCTCGACGCTGGCACCTGCAACGATCCTGGAGCGATCTTTCGTTTCGGCAAGATGCTGTTCTTCTGCAAAGCGGCGCACGACGGCAAACAAGCGCGCGAGCTTTTCGCGCCGATCCGGGTGAAGGTCTTCCGGCATGCGCTCGATCATGTTTCGCTCGGCAACAGCGTCTGGCTTATCGGTGAAGGCGGACCATCCGAAGCGAGCGGTGAGAGCGTCGTTGACCGCCCTCACCTCCTTCACCAGAAGACGATCCTGCGCCGCGTAGGTGAAGGCGGTCTTGTAGGCATCCGTGCCACCGCGCTCGCGTACGGCTTCGATTTCGGCAAGGCGCCCCATGGCCTGGTTTGAAAGCGCCGGGATCGACAACGACATATGGGCGCGGCGTTGCTCCTCGCGCAGGCCGAAACGTTCGGCCTGGCGGCGGAACTCTGTGGCATGGGCACGTGCCAGCGGCAGCAATTCGGACAGGGCCAACACCGCCGTATCGCGCTCGGAGCGGGCCGAACGGCCATCGACCAAAATATCCGATCCACGCAGACGGCCGAGACGCTGTGGCGAGGCCTCAAGATCCTCGGCAAGCTCGCGGGGCGCAATCCGCGCGTCGGACGCAAGCGCGTTCAATCTGGCAAGCGCGCTTTCGGGATCGCGATAAATCTTTTGCAAGACCGGCTGAAGAATCGCGTCGCGTTCCCTCCAGCGGTCTGAGCGAAGCTGCGCGCGACGGGCATCTTCGTCGACACCACGGGAAAACAATGTTGTCGGCGCAATAAGATATCGTCGATCAGCCGGAACTTGGGTCGCAAGGTTTTCGGTACATTCTTCATTATAGGAAAAACGCCTCTCACGTTCGATCGCAAAACCGAGCGCCACGCTCGCCCGCTCCCAAAGCTTCGCCACCTGCTCGCGCTTCTGCGCCAGCCACGCCAGCGGCCGCCCTGCCCCGGCCTCCATCCAGGCAGCGGCCCCGGAAAGCGTATCGATACCGCGACGGTGGGCAAAATCCCGAGCGTGTGCCTGGTAGCCAGCCTCGCTCTCGAAATCAAGCGTCGTCGTCTTGGCGCCGGAGCGCCCAAGACGTTCCACCAACTGCTTGAACAGCTCCGGCCGATGGCTCTCCTGCTCGATGCGCTGCTGGCGGACCTCCGCCGTTTCGATCTGTTTGGCAGTCCAGACATTTCGATCGACCGTCCGTTGCTCCAACCTCTTCTTTCCGGATTTCTCGCCGATGACGGGCACCGTCACCGTCACCCGTTCGACGCCGTCCTTTCGCAACGTCACCGTGTCCCCTTCCGACACGCCGGCCTCGTCCAGGGCCTTCGGCAGGCTCACGCCCCAAAGCCGATGCACGGTCCCGTCGTCGGTCTTCACATCAGCATAGGGACTTTTATCGGCACCCTCATCCTGCGGCCGGAACATCGCATTGCCGGTTCCGACCAGCTCGCCCGTCACGCCGGCGGCGTGATCGATCGGGGACCTCATCCCCCATTCCCACTTTGGCTTAAAGTCCTCGCGAGCAGCATAAAGATCGGCCCGGTCGCGATGGCGGGTCATCGATACATAGGCCAGATGCTGATCCATCATGCCGGTCGCGAGCACGAATGTCCTGTCCACGCTCGCGCCTTGAGACTTGTGAATGGTCGCGGCATAACCGTGATCGACATTGCGATAGCTGTTTTCGCTGATGACCACATCCCGGCCATTATCGAGACGGACCGATAAAAGCGGGCCACTGTGCAGGCCGCCGGTAGAGACGACCGTGCCGAGCATACCGTTCTTGACATATTGGGGTCCAAGCTTTCGCGCACCCGGCTCAAGAAAGCGGGCGTTTTCAAGGAAGATGATCCGGTCGCCACCGGCGAACTCCCGTACGCCTCGTGCCGTCTGGAATTCACGAGAGGCGGTCAGCGCGGCCTCATCTTTCATGACGTTGCGCAGCGCTTCGTTGAGCCGCCTCACGTCGTCATTTGTATGGGCGAGAACAAGCAGTTCGCCACCACGCAAGCGGGCCGGCTGTTCTTTATCGGCATTTTGCTGGATGAGGTCGCGGCGAGCGCTCGTCCAGTCGGTAACGATGCGCTCCACAGCTTCATCCCGGCTTCCGGTCTCGACGATATGGCCCCGCTGCGCATAAGCGTCCAGCCCATTCTCGACCTGACCGCGGGCGAAAAGACGGGAGGCCTGTCGCGCCCAGTCTTCACGCTGGCGCCGCACACCGGCAAGTTCGGCAGAACCAATCCGCTCGGAAATAGCCCGGAAGGCGGCACCGGCCTGGATCGGTTGAAGCTGCATCGCGTCACCAACGAGAACCACCTTGGCTCCGGCCTCCTCGACACGCCTGAGCACACGCGCCATCTGGTGCGACGAGACCATGCCGGCTTCATCGATGACAAAGATATCTTGCCGGTGCAGCAGATCGCGTCCGTTCTCCCAAGCCATTTCCCACGAGGCGAGCGTGCGCGATTTGATGCCTGAACTGTCCTCCAGCCCCTCGGCAGCCTTGCCGGCAAGCGCCGCCCCGAAGATGCGGTGATCGTCGCTCTCCCAGGCGACGCGCGCCGCGGCAAGCAGCGTCGATTTGCCGGCACCGGCAAGCCCGACCACAGCCGCAATGCCATTGTCGCCGGCGATATGATGGACCGCCTCCACCTGCTCGCGATCGAGCCTGAAGCGATTTTCCGCATCGCCGGTTTCTATGGTTCTGACGGCCGCGGCAATTTTCGCTGCGGCGACGCCTAAGCCCTTGCGCAGGGCCAGGGCTTCGGCCGACTGCGCCATGTCGTATTCGGCGCGCAGGATATCGCGTGTGGTGAAGACCGCAGCTTCCGCCATCTCGCCGGTCTGAAGGTCGGCCTGTTGCGGCTTCAACAGCACGAGATCATTGGAGGCCATAAGCTTGGCACGTATGTTGGCGAAATCGGTGGGATCGTCGACATAGCGGTGCAGTACCCTGGCGATATCCCGCTCATCGAAGGTAGACCGCTCGTTGGCAAGTTGCTTCAGCAGAAGCGCTGGTTCGGCCAGCAGCCGGTCCGCCATTTCATGACGGCGCGCGAGATCGGCCGGTGCGAAATACATCTCGATCCCCTTGCGGGCGAGCGCTGCCTTCTCCGGCCCAAGATGTTTCTGGGCAATGCCGTCGAGCCCCTGTTCGGCGTAGGAGCGCCCGTCGAGACGGATATCATGGCCGGCAAGCGCCAGATGCCGATTGGTCGTTTCCGCCCAGGCAATCTTCCAGCTCTTCATCGTTTCTTTGTCTCCGGCCCAGAGCTTGTAGACGATCTTGCCCTTCGGTCGGTCCGGCGTGACGACCCGCATTGGCTCGCCGTTGGTGCCAATAACCGGCACTTTCTTCGGCCCGAAGCCATCGTCCGCCAGAGGTCGGAGTGCGGTCATCAGGTGGATGTGCGGATTACCATCCTTATCGTGATAAACCCAGTCGGCGATCATGCCCCTGGACGTCAGATTGTCCCGGACGAACTCGCGAACCAGGGCAATGTTCTCTGACCGGGTCAGCTCTTCCGGAAGCGCAACGATCAATTCGCGGGCAAGCTGCGCGTCCGCGCGCGTCTCGAAAGCGTCAACTGCGTTCCAAAGAGCCTCGCTGGCCGCAGCAACGCTCTTCCCATCGATAGCCCTGCGCAGCCAGGCCGGTATCTGGTCCGGCAATGCGAGTTCCTCATGCTTGAGTTCGGCCGCGCCGCCACGGTAACTGAAGGAAGCTCCAGCCTGTTCGTCTACCATCCGCGCCCGATGACGATAGGCGGCGGCCGAGACGATGCTGCGTCCACCTCCCCTGCTGATCACCTGCGCTCTGACGAACATAATTGCCAATGACGTCTCCAGACCCTTTGAGGCACGTCGCGCCAGCGACGTATATTGCGCCCTCAAATCAATCGGCCTGACAAGACCGATGCCGCTTGTCCGGAAGACGGCCCAGCTGGAATTCCCAACATCGACTTTTGGGGACTTGTGTTCGATAGCGCTTTTTACTATCTTTTTCTAGTCAGTTAAATGACGAAATAGAAATTTCCCAATAGGTTGAGAGGGACGTCTTTATGGCTACAAAAACGGCATTGACGGATATTGATGCTCAAATCGAGAGGCTCCGGGAAAGAAGAAAAACATTAATAGCTAAATCGGCCGATCGTTTTGCGCGTGCGGCGACGAAATCGGGATTGGCAGAGATGGAGATCGCTGACGAGGAGGTCGATCGCATCGTCGAGGAGATGGCGTCGCGATTTCGCAACGGCGCAAAGACGCAATCTGCTGGCGCACCGGCTTCGCCGCGTGGACAGGCAAGTGGCGGGACTGGAGCGGAAACGGCGGTTCCTCATGACAGCTGATCGAAAGAGGGAGGCGAGAGAAAAGTTCTTGCTTGGTGGCATTGTTGTGCGTGCGGGCCTGTCGAACGCCGATCGGGCTTTCCTTCTAGGCGGGCTTCTCGAAATGACGCGGGTCGCGCCGGGGACACCTGAACATCGGCGTCTGTGCGATATCGGGGAGCTCGCCTTCAGAGCTGCAGCATCAAACGGCGGTTTGGAACGCTTTGCAAAGGCGCCGGAATGAAGGGGAAGGCCAGACTGCATCCGAGCCTGTTGCTTATCATCGTTCCCATCGTCGTCACCGGCTTTTCCTTTTATGTCTCCCACTGGCGTTGGCCTGAATTGGCGAACGGCATCACCGGCAAGACGCAATACTGGTTTCTGCGCGCGTCACCGTTGCCGGTCCTGTTGTTGGGGCCGCTGGCTGGATTGCTGGCGGTCTGGGTGCTGCCCCTCCATCGGCGAAGGCCCGTGGCATTGGCGAGCTTTCTCTGCTTTCTCCTGATGGCAGGCTTTTACGGGCTACGCGAGTTCGGGCGGCTTCTGCCGTCCGTAGAAAGCGGCGTCTTGACCTGGGATCGGGCACTGTCATTCGTGGACATGATTGCGCTCGTCGGCACAGCGATGGGGTTCATGGTGGTCGCGGTCGCGGCCCGTATCTCAAGCATCGTGCCCGAACGGGTGCCGCGCGCCAGGCGCGGAACGTTCGGAGATGCCGACTGGCTACCGATGTCGGCGGCGGCAAGGCTGTTTCCCGATGACGGCGAGATTGTCATAGGTGAGCGCTACAGGGTCGACAAGGAGCTCGTCCATGAGCTGCCGTTCGATCCGAACGATCCAGCCACCTGGGGACGTGGCGGTAGAGCACCTCTGCTCACCTACGCCCAGGATTTCGATTCGACCCACATGCTTTTCTTCGCGGGCTCTGGGGGCTTTAAGACCACCAGCAATGTCGTGCCGACAGCGCTCCGATATAGGGGCCCGCTCATTTGTCTGGATCCGTCCACCGAGGTGGCCCCGATGGTCGTTGACCACCGCAGAGATAAACTCGACCGAGAGGTCGTTGTGCTCGATCCAGCAAATCCGGTCATGGGATTTAACGTGCTGGACGGCATCGAGCATTCGCTGAAAAAGGAAGAGGATATCGTCGGCATCGCGCACATGTTGCTCTCGGAAAGCGTGCGCTTTGAGAGCTCGACCGGTTCATTTTTCCAAAACCAGGCGCACAACCTCCTGACCGGGCTGTTGGCGCATGTCATGCTGTCGCCGGAGTTCGCTGGCCGGCGAAACTTGCGGAGCCTTCGCCAGATCGTCTCCGAACCTGAGACATCGGTGCTTGCCATGTTGCGAGATGTACAGGAACACTCCAGGTCTGCCTTCATTCGCGAAACGCTCGGCGTCTTCGTTAACATGACCGAGCAGACATTTTCAGGCGTCTATTCGACGGCATCGAAAGATACGCAATGGCTGTCGCTCGACAATTACGCGGCACTTGTTTGCGGCAACACGTTCAAATCGAGCGAGATCGCCGGTGGAAAGAAAGACGTCTTTATAAACATCCCGGCGTCTATCCTGCGGTCCTATCCTGGTATTGGACGGGTGATCATCGGCTCGCTCATCAATGCGATGATCGAGGCGGATGGCGCGTTCACGAGACGGGCGCTGTTCGCATTGGACGAGGTCGACCTGCTTGGTTACATGCGCGTGCTTGAAGAGGCGCGCGACCGCGGTCGCAAGTATGGCGTCAGCATGATGCTGATGTACCAGTCCGTCGGACAGTTGGAACGGCACTTCGGAAAAGACGGTGCGGTGTCGTGGATCGACGGTTGCGCTTTCGTAAGCTACGCAGCGATCAAGGCGCTGGATACAGCCCGCAACGTCTCAGCCCAATGCGGAGAGATGACTGTCGAAGTCAAAGGCAGTTCTCGCAATCTCGGCTGGGGTACGAAGAACAGCGCATCGCGCAAATCCGAAAGCATCAATTTCCAGCGCCGTCCGCTGATCATGCCACACGAAATCACACAATCGATGCGCAAGGACGAGCAGATCATTATCGTCCAGGGCCACAGTCCGCTCCGCTGCGGGCGGGCGATCTATTTCAGGCGGAAGGACATGGATATGCAGGCCAGGCCCAACCGGTTTGCCAAGCAGGGACCTTGACGGCTCAGGCGTTTTTTTGCCGGACGCATTCGGCTCCTGTTGGCCATTTTGTTTCCTTCATCAGCACCAGTGACGCGCCGACAGCATGTCGTACCTCAATCAGGTCGTTTACTCTCGTTGAAGGTTCGGCATGAACCGAGATATTGACGATGTTGCCGGTAAACGCGCCCTGGTGGATCGACTGACCAAAGGAAGCGGGAAACGCCTGCCATCTTTATCAGCCGTGTTCCCCTCGACGGTCGCGCGCGGGCGTATGTTTATATAGAGGCTAGCTTGATCCCGTCAGGATGATCGAGCACCTCCGGCGCGGCAACCTGCATCCATCACAGAAATGAATCGAAGGGGACCTTTCGATTCATAACTCTCGTTGGACCAGATCGTGAGCATCGCCGATCATGCGGGCATGGGTACACATCGCTATCAGCTTTATTGCCAGAGGATCGATGCCAACAGGAACATGGCCCGATACTACGCGCTTGCGATCCGGCCAACCCTTTTTGGAGAAATAGCCGTGGTGCGAAGCTGGGGACGGATCGGCAAGGCGGGCGGGGAGATGACCGAGGTGTTCGGCAACGAGAAGGACGCGATATCGCGCTTTCTCGAATTGTTGCTTAAGAAGCGGAAAAGGGGCTATCAACTGGCAAGATGTTGTGGAAAGCCCGGCACGAGCGCCACTCTGATGACATCGCCGCATGACAACATAACGATCGCCTGAAAGGGTTTCTCGGTCTTTAACGAGGAAACCGTCATGACCACAACCAATGAAATAGCTGACAAGATCGCATCCGAACAGAACCTGACCAAAGCCCAGGCGAAAGCGATCGTCGAAACCGTCTTCGCTTCGATCACGACGGCCGCCACGTCGGGAGCCGAAACATCCATCCCTGGGTTTGGCAAGTTCAAGATCAAGGATACCCCGGAGCGTGAGGCTCGCAATCCGGCGACCGGCGCCACCATTAAGGTCGCCGCTGCGAAGAAGCTCACATTCCAGCCCGCCAAAGCATTGAAAGATGTGCTGAACAAGTAGGCCGCGCTGCGGCAAGCGGATCCAAAAGGAGAGCCGCCAAAGCTGCTCCCGGGGCAGTGCCGTCAGCACTGCCTGCCTTCACGCTCAAAGCTGATCGTGATCTGGTTGGCAATCGGGCAGTGGCGGCTACACTGTGGCTGTACGACGCCCTCAGAAGAGCGGCACGGCGTCAACGGAACAGTCCTGCTCGGCCATGATGACGCCCAATTCGGCCAGCACCAGCTACGCGGCAATCTTGCGCCGCTCGTCAAGGTGCCAATAATCTCGGCGCGTTAACCCGACAGTCAAGTGCATGACGGCTTCCAAAGCTGCTTCATGCCGATATGGGAAAAGGCTCCGCCGGTGGCGGAGCCTCGTGAGGGCGATCAATCCCGGTTCGGGCGGGACCAGATGAGCTGGAGGCCATCTTCGCCTTCGACCTCGGCGAGCGTTGCGTAGATCGGAGCCGGGAAGCTCGGATCGTCGAGCTTGACCGAGAGGTAATCGCGGCCTTGTTCAGAGGTCTTCTGCCAGGCGGCGCCCAGCTCGACGCTACCGGCGTAGACGCGGAACTGTGGGCCCTTGTCGGAGGGGTTTTCGACCCGGGCGATGCGGGCTTTGACGTTGAGGGCGAGAGTGCGGATGGAGCCGGTGAAGCCGTTTTCGGTGGAGGTGAAGGTGCCGATGGTTGCCATTGTCGTATTCCTTTTCTGGTGTTCGGGCCGCGCCCATCGCGGCCTCGATGGCTGTCGAACAGACCTGTGACGATCGGGCCGCACCTGATTAGGCCGGAACGCAGTGGAGGGCGGCAACTGCCACTTTTGTTAGTGGGAGAGGAATGGCGGCGCAGCTGGCAGGGGTAAGAAAAGTGGTCGTGGCCGTTGCGGTAAGACGATCGAGGCGCAGCCGGTCTCCGGTCAGACATGCCTCATCGAGCCCGCAGATGGGTTGCCGGAAACTCTGGCGGGAAGGGATATGGCAATGGCGTTCCGCCGCATTCGCCCTGGATACGAATGACATCCCGCGCCACGCACGCCGGGACCGCTCTCATCGTCTGCTTCATCAGGGGAAAATCGATTCAGCTAACATTGGCGCGCTTGCTGACTGCGCCCGGTGCGATATCGTGCGCTGTCGAATCGCTGCCTGGAGGATCAATGCGTCAGCAGACCAAGCCGTTCATCATCGAGCGCAAACCGTCCCGCAAACCCAAGCCCGACACTGCAAAACCGTCGATCTGGGGAAGGCTGGATGCTGACATTGCACAAGGTCTCAAGAACCAACATGATGCGGATCACGCAGCCGCCACCGGTGGTGACGACCGCGCTTGAAGCTCAGGCCGCAGCTTTCACATCCGTTTCCGGCTGCAGCGAATGCAGAAAGCTCACAGCGCGTTGCGCATGGGCAGCCGCCTGGAAAATCGCCCGCTTGTCATTGGCCAGCACAGAGAGCCACGACTGCAGATAGGAAGCGTGATCCGCTCGTGGCTCAAGCTCCGGAGCGATGCCAAGGTCGGCGCAGAGGAAGCAACTGCCAAGTTCGGCAATGAGTTCTTCCCGTGCCCGCTCTGTCCGGTCTTTCGCATAGCGTGACAAGTCTCGTCCGACGCGATGCTCCGCCGCCGTCCAGTGGGTTGCCTCATGACTGAGGACAGCCGCGTATCCGGCGGCATCGCGAAACGCCTCGAACGGTGGCATCTGGATATAATCCATGACCGGAGAATAGTAGGCCTGGTTGCCGCCGTGCCGGATGACGGCGCCGGTATTGCGGAAGAAGCGATCGGCGCTCTCGATCCGTTCGATCGGATCAACGACATTGGCGGGCGGCGCATGATAGCTGTCGGGCAGACCGTCGATTTGCTCCACATTGAACACCGAATAGGCTTTCAGGAACGGGATCTCCCGGTCGACCTCGTTACCGTTTCCGTCCGCTTCGGACTTGGTGAAACGGCTGGCGAAGACGACGGTCGAGCCGGTTTCGCCCTTGCGCACAGCCCCTCCCAGTTCAAGCGCCTGCTTGAACGTCATCCACATTGAGGAGGCAAAGCCGCGCGATATCTGCTCGGACCATAGGAGGAGCACGTTCATGCCTGAATAGGGAAGGCCATTGTGGCGCACGGGCCGGCTAATACGGGCAGCGGTGTTGGTGGCGCTCCACGGTTTCATCCAGGGACGGACTCCCTTTTCCAGATCCTCGACGATCCGATCGGTGATCCGCGTGTAGATGTCCAATCGGTCCGCTTCTGGTTTCTTTGTCATGACTTCTCTCTCCTTTTCTTAAGGCCGCGCCGATCGCGGTCCGTCACGGAGGTCCGAAGTCAGGGGCCGATGGTGTGGCCATGCACCGAAGGCCGTAACATCGTGGAGGACGGCAAAGCCGTTGCATGGGCGCCCGGCTCCTGCAGGACCGCCGAGCGGGACGGGCCGCGATCACCGTGTCCCCAGCTGTATTCTGAACATGAAAAAAGCCGGCGCCTGTGGGGCGCCAGCCTGAAAAGAGGGAAATGGCGGGGTGCGACCCCGCCAAGTATGTCATCCGAGAGCGGCCATCTGAGCCTCGGCCGCTTTGCGGTCGAGCGATGCACCTGGGTTTTCGACCGGCCGGTCGAAGGGCTTCCATGTCTCGCCGACGACCTGCTCGTAGGCGGCCACCGCGCCCTCGGCTGCCATCCGGAGTGCATGGGACTGGACGCCCATATCGGCCGCAAATTCCCGCTTGCGCTGGGCGGCGCTGTCGTAGCCGACAGGACCATCGAGATCCTCGTCTCGGGCATCGTTCGATGCCTTGGCAGTTGCGTCGCGCGCTTCGGTGACGGCGCGGGAGTAGAACTGACCGGCGCCGTGCGCCGAGCCGACGAAGGCTCCAACAATGCGCTGCAGGTGGATCTGCATCGCCTTCTCGCCGAGCCCTTCGGACAGGCTGTCGGCGGTCTCGATGATCAGCCGCTCATGCAGGCTGCGGATACCATCGCTGTCGACGACCGCTGTACCGAAGCTTTCGGCGATCTTGAGCGCCTGGGCGGCATCGGGGCACGAGAGGCGGACCATTTCGATGGTTGCGCCTTTGCGCAGTTGCGAGAGCCGTGCGTTGGAGCGGTTGGGAGTTGTGGGCTTGGCCATATCTGTTCCTTCCTTGACTGCCGAAGCGGTTCCGGCCCGTGCCGGTCTGCCCTTCGATGCGGACGACCAGAACCGGCAAAGGACGGGCGGCTTCACAGGTCCGATCCGGCTGAGCCAGCAGGGCAGGTTTGCGGGCCGGCAGGTGTCCACCTGCTTGGGCCCGCGAGCTTGCCCTCGCGCAATGAGGCTGGATCGGCCGCTCCGCGGCGCGACAGCGGCCTTGAAACGCCCGGCCGCCGGTTCAGACCGCAGCGAACAAGAAGGGCGGTCCGACACGGGCCCGATATCTGTCTCCAGCGGGAAGGAACTGATATGGCCAAGCCCTTCATGCCGCTGACATCGAAGCCCGGCAAGTCCAGCACCTGCACCCTCTTCGCGGGTCTGCCTATGTCGCCAGATGATGCACAGGTCGCTTGTCGCGATGCCTCAGCTCATCGATGACTCATTCTTGCATCGCCAGCCTGCAGGCGATGACGTCGAGCTCGACCCAATGCTCGAAGGTAAGGCGGTCGACGAGCTCCTGATAGTAAATTCGGAGGCCGGATCTTCGGCGATTCCGGCTCCGGGCATTCACCGTCGTCGCCTGTCTTCTGGCGCGCGACACAATCCGCCGTGTCAGACATTCCAGATGCCGCTGGATCTCTCGCCGGGCTACGATTGCTTTCGCCAGCGGTTTCGAAGTGCCGGCGAAGGAAGACGGCCTTGCCGCAGATAAGGAGTCCGTGTTGGTAGCGAACTCCACCCCTGGGAAAGCAGGGGTGGCTTGTGCCATGTTGGACTGGCAGGCGGCGGTCATGCTGCCGCTCGCTGATCGAGCTCTTCGTCGTCAAACACATCCGGATCTTGTAGATCCTCCTGGTCCACAGGCTCATCGATCTGCCCGTCCTGGTCCTCAGCAGGGTCGTCGGCTTGCCCGCCGTCGTTGTCGTGCGGGACCGTGCCGATGGTATCGGCGGAAGAGCTTGCCCGGATCCAGTCGAGCAACTCGTTCGCTGGTGGTGCGAAACGCGCTGACGTATGGACAAAGCGCTCGTTCTGGAAATGCTCGACCAGTGCTGCGCGTGTCTCACGAACCTTTGGACGCGGCTGCACGGACGCCTCGGCGCAAGAGGCCTCCAGAGCCTGACGCGACAGGCACAAGAGGAACTCCTCCGAGCCCATGTTGGGCAAGTAGGCATCTGCGCTGATCGCCTCACCGGCGATGCGCGAAACCATACCGCTGTTCGACATGCCGCGGCGGCACGAGAGAACATCGATCAGGACCGAGCGAACCGCGATCCGAAGCGTGTCCTGATCGAAGGCGAGCCTTCCATGCTCATCGAACAGGGCGACGGCGTGGCGCGAGAAGCGCTTGCCGCCGTAGAAGGTCCCATCTGCACCTGAGTCGACACGGACGTTCTGCCCGGCGAAGGCCAGCACCATCAGCGCCATCAGCATGTCATCCTCGATCGGCGCGCGGCCGAGCGCATCGTGCAGGGCATCGGTGCGGAAATCGCCGATCATGTCATGGCCTTTCTGGGTCACGTCAGGCCGAGCCTTCTGCGTCGTAAATGCACCGGCATCCCCGCCGCCTTCCGCAGTTTCCTCAGCGCTGCCTCCCTTCGGCTTGACCGTTTCAGGCAGGCGGTAATGCACGGTCTGCACCTTGCCATCGCGGTCGAGGTAAAGCGCGGTGTGATCGGACTTGGAGGGTTTCCCGTAGACTTGCGCCGCCTTCTTCGGCAGTTCCGGCTGACCCCAACTGTTAACCTCGACGATAGCGCCGCGCTTCGGCAAGTTACTCGTCATCCATTCATGCTGGGCGCCGAGGAAGCCCTCGACATTCGTTGTGTAGCGACCGTCCTGGTCGGCCGGTGCGAAGAGGTCCTCGACCCATTCGATACCGTAGGCCTGCGCCAGTTCGTCGCCAAAGCTCGCGTCCCTGGCATACATGCGCTTCTTCGTCAGGGCGTTTGCGATCTGCCACCACGGAGCGGTATCGCCTTTCTTCGGCTTATGCGCCTTCCAGACTTCCTTCTGGTCCACTTGGCCAGCGGCCGCGATGATCCGCAACTGCTGCTCAGACGGCATGTCGCCAAGTGCCATCTGTTCGAGCATCGCCGGCAGGACGTTGGCGAGCAGCCGCAGCTTGCGGATCTGACGGACCGGAAGAGCGAGGGCGACGGCAATGGCTTCCTCGGTCCATCCCAGAGCAACGAGACGTTCGATGCCACGCCATTGATCCACGGGATTGAGCGCCTCGCGGACGCTGTTTTCGACCATCGAGCGCATGGCGCCGTTGTCGTTGGCAGCATCGACGACGAGGATTTCGATTTCTTCCAGTCCGGCGGCGATGGCCAGCCGCACTCGGCGATGGCCAGCGTCGATGATATAGCCGTTTCCACCACCCGTTTCCGGGGCGACCACCGGCGGCTGCACGATGCCGACGGCCTTGATCGTCGCCAGCATCAGTGCATCCGCCTGCGGCGACGACTTCGTTTGGCGCATCCGGTCGGGGTTTTCCTTCAGCGCGCGCGGGTCAACCTTCATGATCTGCATGGGATTTATCCTTTCGGAGGTTCCGGACCGGCGCCATGCCAGCCCTTCCTGTCTTCATTTTTTCTCGAAGACACCTCCCCGGACCGCCGAGCGGCCGGACTGCCGCAACTGCGGCCGAGCATCCCTGCTGGGAAGGGCAAGCGGGGCTAACAACCCTGCGCAGGACAATCAGCCGGGATGGCGCAGGCAGCGGTTGAGCGCTAGCGTCGGCAGGAGGACCGATCTGCGACCGGTTCATCCTCCAATTTTCTTTTTCTCAAATCCTCATCTCCCAATTCGAGCCGAAGCTCGACGACCGGAGAATGCTGGCGGCCGCCATACTTTGAGGATGGGACTAGTTTCGGCGCCCAAGAAGGGCCAGCCCATCGGCAAGCATGCGCTTCAAGATCAGTTTCCTGCTCTCCGGTGCGGCAAAGGCAGGCTCTGGGATAACAGTAGCAGGCGATGGATTTGCGGCTTCGGACCTCGAAACCGATGGCTCTTTTACCGCTGCAGCGACAACGATATGCGTGATCGTTGTTTCATCTGATTTGACCGAAACGGTGACCTGTCCACCGGAGCGGAGGCGGTCAACGCCTGTTTGAGCGGCCTCCTGCTCATCTTGAGCTTCGACCAGTGATATTTGCGTCACCAAGTAATATGGCATGTGCCCCTGCGATGTGCTTTTGCTGCGAATCTCATCCGCAAAGCGGTTGCGGTCAAGGTGAAGCTCCTCATTTGCGGTTGCCCCGAGACAAAAAAGGCGCTCGACCCGTGAGGGGAGCGCCTTCTTCTCTATCCCAGGACAACGTCAAACGCCGCGGCGATTGCAGCGAGCAGGACATCGTCTCATCGGGAAGTGATGTTCAGATATTGTTGGCGAAAGGCAATTTCAAGTCGCAGCCCAGAACATCAACTGTTAGATCTTTTCGCTCATCAGGAATGCCAGGCAAACATCATGACCACAAATACCGAGACCCGGAGAACCATCGCGCAACGAGTAATTGATCGGGCGGCAGCGCGCGGTACGCCGGTCGACGCTGATCCAGCGTTCCTCGCCGCGGTGGAGGAATGGGTCCGGGGAGATTTGGACATGAAGGCCATGCGCGACCGGTACCTAGAAATAATCGCTCTTCAAGCTGCCGACCGGAGGGGCCTACGCACAACTGGCCTCGGCAAAAATCTTTTAGGTTCCTTGGCCGACGCGAACGAAGAATAAAAAAAATGGGCCTGCGGAAAACCGCGGCCCATGAAGTGTGGAGATCTAAACCTCCAGAGGGGAACAGCTGCTGCGACGGAACTGGGAGGTGACCGTCATGTGCATCAGCTGTAGGCGTTATGCCTTAGTTTTGATCAGCTGGAAAACATTTATTGTGCAACGCAGCTATGCAGCCGCCGTGACGGTCTCGTTGTCTAGGTCTGCCGCCAGTTGAGCTTCGATTGTTCGCAGCGTCAGACGCTTTTCCTTGAGGTCGTCTGCGAACGCGAAAGCGCCTCCGTCACGGGAACGGTAGGAAACCAATCGCCGCTCGGCCTCTTCCAGACGCCGGCGATGCTGGCGCTGCTCCTCATCGAAGCCGCTGAGAGCGTGTTCGAGCCGCGATATGGCGCCGAGCGGCGTGACCGTGATCGCCAGATCAATCTCGTAGTCTGCGCCGGTGCGCTGGAGCAACGTCTCGTAACGGTAACCGTCGCCCTTGCCGATCCGCTCACCATCGTAGGCGAGATCGAAGCCGCCGATCGTCGCCAGATGCCCCTCGCCTTCCTGCTGCAACTGCAGAAGCGTGAGGATCTCTTTCATCAGCGCGCGGCCTGCTTCCTTGCGCTCGGCATATTCCTGTCCGAGCACCGTCATGGCGAAGGCATCGCCAGCGGTCGGCCGGAGGCGCGCGATGTCCTGGCCGATCTCGTCGATCCGCCGGGCCGATATCTCGATCTCACGCTCGGCATCACGCATCTGCCGACGAACGGCATACTGATCGTCTTCGTGGGCAGCGCGCAGCCGCTCGAGCCGCGCGATGTCAGCTTCCAGTCCGGCCTTCTGCATCAGCCGCTCATCGCCGGAAGCGATCGCCTTGGCCATGGCGAACTGGTTAGCCGCCCCTTCGCTGACATCCTCCAGCCGCCGGATCGAGGTGTCGCCCGACAAGGCGGCAGCGATGAATCGCGCCTTGCGCTCATTGTTCTGCCACATGGAGGCGTCCAGCGAGCCTTCCGTGGCATAGGCGTAGATATCGACCTCCTCATGCTGGTTGCCCTGGCGGACGATCCGTCCTTCGCGCTGTTCGATCTGCGACGGCAGCCATGGAACGTCGAGGTGGTGGAGTGCTTTCAGCCGGAGCTGGGCGTTAACGCCGGTGCCCATCGTCTCGGACGAACCGATGAGAAAGCGGACCTTGCCTGCGCGGACATCGCCGAACAGCCGCTGCTTGGCCTCCGTCTTCTTGTAGTCCTGCATGAAGGCGATCTCGGATGCCGGCACGCCGAGGCGGATCAGCTCATCGCGGATGAAGCGATAGGCGGAGAAGCCGCGCGACTTCTCGACATTGATCGTGCCGAGATCGGAAAAGATCATCTGCGCGGCGCCCGGCAGATCAAAATCCTTGCCATCGGGGCGACGATAGATGGCCTTGGCCGTCTCCTTCCAGATCCGATGGGCATTGCGGACAAGCAGATTGAGCTTGTTGTCCGGCTCGTTCTCGGCCGCCGGCATGACGAAGCGCAGGTCGATGGCGGCGTGGCGCCCATCGGTGATGACGGAGAGCAGGATGTCGTCACCCGGCTTGGCCGGTCCCTCTCGCTGCTCGATCGCCTTGATCCGGCCGTCGAGCATCTGCTGATAGGTCTTGAACAGAGCAGTCGGTTTGGCCGTCAGGATCTGCCGACGCCCCGTCGAGATATCAGGCACCTTCACATATTTCCGGAGATCCTCCGGCATGACGACATCCGCGAACGAGCGGAACATGGCGATGAGTTCAGGCACATTGACGAAGGAGGCGAAGCGGCTGACCGGCTTGTATTTGCCGGACGGCTGGATTTCGAGTTCTGTCGTCGTGTCGCCGAAGCAGGATGCCCAGGCATCGAATTCGTGCAGCCCGCGTTCAGCGAGAGCCGCATGGCCGAGCAGGCGCTGGATGGAGAACATTTCCCCAAGCGAGTTGGTGATCGGCGTGCCGGAGGCCAGAACCAGCGCGCGGCCGGGGTTCTTCGTCTCGATATAGCGGGACTTCACATAGAGATCCCAGGCGCGCTGCGAGCCGTTCGGGTCGATCCCCTTCAGCGTCGACATGTTGGTGGCAAACGACAGTTTTCGGAATTCCTGCGCCTCGTCGACAACGATCTGGTCGACACCAATCTCCGAGATCGTCAGAAGATCGTCTTTGCGTGTGGCGAGACCCTCAAGCCGCTCCTGCAATCCTTCCTTCAGCCGCTCGAGGCGCTTGCGCGAGACGCGGTCCTCGCTGTCGACCTTGGTCAGCAGATCCTCGTAGAGCTGCACTTCGTCCTGGATCATCTGTTGCTCGAACGCCGAGGGCACGGCAATGAACCGGAAGGCCGAATGCGTGATGATGATCGCATCCCAGGTGGCCGTGGCCGCCCGCGACAGGAAGCGGGTGCGCTTGTCCTTGGTGAAGTTCGTCTCGTCGGCGACCAAAATGCGGGCATTCGGATAGAGGCCTAAGAACTCGCGTGCGGCCTGGGCCAGGCAATGGCCGGGCACGACCAGCATCGCCTTGGCGATCAGCCCCAGCCGGCGCTGTTCCATGATCGCCGCGGCAAAAGTCATGGTCTTGCCGGCACCGACGGCGTGGGCCAGATAGGTCGAGCCATCGGAGATGATCCGCCAGATGCCGCGTTTCTGGTGTCCGTACAAATTAAAGGCGCCAGAGGCGCCGGGTAGCTTCAGATGCGAGCCGTCGAATTTGCGCGGCGCGATATTGTTGAAGCGGTCATTGTAATCGCGGGCCAGCCGGTCGGTACGATCGGGATCGGACCAGACCCAATCCTGGAAGGACTGCTTGATCCTCTGCAACTTGTCACGCGCGGCCTCGGTATCGACGACATTAAGGACCCGGCGCTCGCCATCGACATCCTTGAAGACGTCGAAGATCTGCGGGACGCGGCTGTTCAGGGCGTCGGCAAGCAAGTCCCCGGCATGGCGGCGGCTCGTTCCCCATTCTGAGGTTCCGGCGGCGCTGTAACCAAGCTGTCGGGCCTCGACCGTCCAGGAGCCGAGTTCCGGCATATGGTGGATGCGGATGTCGACTCCCATCTTCTCTTTGACGAAGGCCACGACGTCGGAAGCCGGGATCCAGGGTGCGCCGAGGCGGGCGGTGATGTCTGATGGGCGAAGATCGGCCGGCTGCACATCCTGAAGCGCCCGCACGCTGCGCTCATAGGCCGGATCGAGCTCGACTGCCGCTTGTGCTGCGGCCAGCTTGGTGCGAACAGCCCCGGAGAGATAGGCATCGGCTGTCTGCCAGGATCCGTCGGCCGGATCGCGAAACACTTCACCACCCAGCTCATCGAGCACAGTCGCGGGATCGCTGTGGAGCAGCTCCGCGATGTGGTCGATATCGACATGACCACGCTCATTCAGCACGACGGCGAGTGCATCTGCAGCCGATGTGATCGTCGGCGCTGGGGGCGGCGCAATCACACGTTCGGAAAAAATCGGACCCGGCCTCGCCGTGTCGGTCTCAAGATCATAGTCCTCGATCGAGGCGACCAGCCAGCAGTCGGGATCGTCGCGAAAGGGTGCGAGGTTGGGCTGGCGATGGGTTTCCTTGACCTCACCAGTTTCAGGATCCTCCTGGATGGAGACATCAGTGTGGTTGATCGGCCCGAAATCGCGCACGAAACTCGACCAGGCGATGCGCAGCCGGACTTGGCTGTCACGCCATGGGCGGTCCTGCTCCTGTGCCTTCAACACCTCCCGGACCGCGTCGCGGATCGGGATCAGCTTCGAAATGATCCGGACATGCTTTTCCGAGATCCCATCCCCTGTATGACCCTTTCGCACCGTGACAGGCACGGCAGCTCCATCGAGCATCTGCGTCAGGCCCTTCGACCGGTCGAGGAAGAAGCTGCCCTCGCGGATAGCTCTGTCCCTCGGCTGCAGATCAACGATTCCACCGAGCTCGTCCTCCAGATCGATGTCGATCGGCGTCGGCTCACCGTCGTAGAGATCGGCCGGGAGAAGATCGATCGCAGTGGCGAGGGCGGCTTCCAGATCCTCTCCAGCGCGCGGCAAGCAGGTATAGACTTCGCCGAACGGTCCAGACGTCAGCGCATGCGTTCCGAGCACAAAGCCGGGGTGCCGAGCGAACCACCTGTTGACGCGGATCGCGCCTTCGTCGTCAGATGCCGGCCTGATCTCATCGACATCCAGCCACATCTGATCACCTTCCGGCTCCCCGACCTTGCGCTTGCGGAAGAACAGGATGTCGACGACGACATCCGTGCCGGCGTCCCGGCGAAAGCTGCCCTCGGGCAGGCGGATCGCCGCGATCAGGTCGGCGGACTTGGCGATATGCCCCCGCGCCGTCGTATCGGCCTTGTCCATCGTGCCATGGGAAGTAACGAACGCGGCCAGCGCGCCCGGCTTCAGCAGATCGATCGACCGGGCGATGAAGTAGTCGTGCAGGCGCAGGCCGAGCGACCGATAGTTTCGGTCTGAGCGGACGGTGCGATCGGAGAAGGGCGGATTGCCGACGGCGAGATCGTAGATCGGAGCAAGGTCGGTGCGGGAAAAGTCGCCCTCGATGATCCGGGCCTTCGGCTGCAGCAGCTTGACGATCCGCGCGGTGACGGGATCGAGCTCGACGCCGGTGACGTAGCTGCTGTTTCGATACGCTTCTGGCATCAGCGCGGGGAACAGGCCCGTGCCGATGCCTGGTTCCAGCACGCGGCCGCCGCGCCAGCCAAACCTCTGGATGCCGGCCCAGATCGCCCGGACAATGAACTCTGGCGTGAAATGGGCATACTGGGTGCAGCGGGCCAGCGACGCATAGTCAACTTCGGAAACGGCGGTTTCGAGCGAAGAGCCGAGATCGTCCCAACCTTGGCGGAAATCGACCTCCCCGGGACGGCGGAACATCCCGTTGGCAAGCTCACCGGCGCCGAAGCCGGCGAAACGGATCAGTTGCGCCTGCTCCTTCGGCGTCGCCGGTCGGTCTTGCTTGGCAATGCTGTCCGCAACGAGGATGGCCGCAACATTGGCGCGGGCACGATCCTTCCAGGACGAGGGTAATCCGCGATCGCCGTCGAGATAGAAGTTTGCCCGAAGCCTCGTGGGTCGGGATGGTCCGGCCGCCTCCGAAGGTGCGGATGCCGGCCCTGACGCCGGCGGCGTCGGATCCGGATCGTCATCGTTGGCGGCTTCAGGCGAGAAGCTTCCGAAGGCGGTGACGCCGAGCCCGAGGCCAGACGACAGTGCGGTGTTGCCAAACATGTCGAGCGTGAAGGGATCGTTGCTCATGATAAATTCTCCTTGTGAAGGCGCGCGTCGTCGTCCGGCGATTGGGACGCGCTGATGAAGAGACGCTGATTGACGTTGGGGATCGGCTCCGGCGGAGACGCTACGGCCACTCGATGATGAAGAGTTCCATCGAGTCCTCGTCGAAGGTGATGCCGAGGTGCCGCGCATTCGGAGTGGCGGCGATCATCGCCTCCAATTGTACGGCATCGATGAATTCGACACCGTCGTCTCCTCCGAAGGTTCTGCGCTTGACCTCGAACCAGTCGTCGTTGGTGCGGGGATCGCATTCGAGCGCATAGGCGACGAACGGCTTTTCGCCATCCGGCAATTTGCCGTTCGAGCACAGGTAGACACCGTGATCACCGACCAACCAGACACCTGGCTGCTCGTCGCGGCCGGGATGAAGGCCATAGTGGGGATTGCGAAAGCCGCCATTGGCTAGTGCATCGGCGCGACCGCGAGCGATCACCGCCCGCACGGATTCAATCGGAAACGAAAGCATGACACGCATCCCCTCACGCTGCGACTGCCGTATCGGGCAGATGGCGCAGTTGAACGGGCAGTTTGGCTGCGATCTCGTCGTCGGTCAGGTCATCAAGCGGCTTCAGCCTGGCAGATCCGGCATTGCTGAAGAGAGAGATGACACGCTGACACGGCAGATACTGCGGGGTGGTTTCATCGGCGTAGCCACGATAGGTATCCGCCGTGGCACTCCAGATGTGCTCAAGGCGCTCGGCTCGGGTCATTGCCCTCACGGGACGCGTTTCTCGCTCGATGATCGCCAGCCGCATGGCTTCCACTGATCCACGGTCGGAGAGATCACAATAGGCATGGAAGTAACGAATGATCCCGTCGATCCGCAGCGCGAGGAATACCGATGTGACGGATTCGGTCAGGAATTCGCGCATCGCGAACATCGAACCCCGGATCCACAGCGGCGGCAGGATCTCGAACATGTAATCATGCTCACGCTCGGCGATTTCGAACCACTCGCCTGCATAGAGCGCGCTCGCGTCACCGTCGAAACGGTTTGGACGCTGTGCATGCCGATCGAACATTCGGAACATCTGATGGCGCTCAGTGATGCCCTGGTAGACTTTACGGATTGCGGATGGGGTGCTCATTGGCGGCTCCTCGGGCCCTGTCCGGACCGAAGTGCGGTGCTGCCCTGCCGGTTCACCATCCTCTTCAGTCCCTCATGACCTCTCCCCTCAAGCCGCCTCTCCGTCCGGGCGGGTCAAGGGCCGCTCTTAAGCGGGCGAAGCTTCACCCTTGACGCGGCCGGCGGGCATGCGGCAGGCCTTGGCTTGTTTCCATTCTTCTCTCCCTCCTTTCTTTCTCCCGCGCTTTCAGCGCTTCATTCCAGTCCTCGGCCGGCGGCTTCAATCGCAGCCAGTCACAGCCCACTTCCACGGCGATGGCACGGAGGCGGCCGGAAAAGGTCTCACCCTGGCTATTGCTGTCGGTGGCTGCGACCAGAACAGCGCCGGGACGCGCGGCCAACTGGCGGACTGCCGATTCTGTCGCCGGCGACCAACCACCGCCGGGGCTGAGATAGAGGCTGCCCTCGCGAAGGCCCTCGAATGCTGCAAGGCTCATGGCGTCGATCGCCGCCTCGGTGACGCAAAGACGCATCGCGTCAGAAGAGCCAAGGCGAAACAGAATCTTGGAACCGCCTGTCGCAAAGCCGCGCCAATCTGGACCGCGCTCCTCCCAGCCAGTAACAACGCCATCGTCATTGACATGCGCGGCCCACATGCTGCCATAGGGGCCTTCCCGAAGGACATCACTTTGGATGGCCTCCCGGATGATCGTTGCCGGTAGGCAGCGCTCGCTGCGCAGATAGCGCCAGGTCGTTGATCCCTGCCACGGTCTGCGTCGTGTTGCCCAGCGTTCAGAGACGGAACTGCTGTGAGCGGGCTTTCCGGCCGGACGAGACCAAGCGGGATCCGTGGCGACGATGCCGACAAGAGCGGCCACCCGGTCCAGCGCCTCGACAAACGCGACGCCCTCGAGATGCTCCGCAAGACCGAAGACGTCACCCTTGGCGTCAGACAGTGGATCGAACCATCCCCGCCCGCCATGGATGACGATGACGATTTCCGCACCGCGCCGGTATTTCACTGCCTTGCGGGTACTCCCCTTGACATCGATGGAAAAGCCCGCCTGTTCCAACACGGCTGCGCACGGGACACGGTCACGAAGTTCTTCCAGTTTCTGTTTCTCCATTGTTTTCCCGGCGCTCTTGGCGCCGCCCTTCTCTCCAGATCCATTCTCCCCGCAATTTGCGGTACCGTTTCCGGCGTCCCGCGAAGAGCAAAGGGGGCAAGGGCGCGCATGGCAATCTGCTGATCTGCAGCCTGGCGCCTACCGTCGGTGCCAAGGCGCGGCGAAGCTTCCCTTGCCGCCTGCCGCTCGCAAGCGGCACCTCTGAGAGGAAAATGCCGGCTCAATGAGCCGGCCAGGGATGAAATTCATGGACGATCTCCAGATCGTCTCCATCGTCGAGTTCGTCGCTCGGCAGAACGCCGAACTCGTCGCCGGACCTGAACAGTGTGACCGGAACCATGAGGGTGCGGGAAAGCTGGAAGGCGTGGTTCTGCGCAAGAGAAAGATCGGTGTTCATCTGAGGCTCCATCTTTGGAGCGGGCCATTCCCGCTCGATGGCTCCCGTCAGTGTCCGGAACCGGTCGCGATCACCGCGAAGGCAAAGCCGAAGCGGCAGCAGCTTGCTAGCGGACCCCGTCAGCGGGTTGATCGACGGAGATCCGGGGCCGGACCAGGAAGCCATCCATCAAGAGCGGGATTGGGACGCCTCCATGGACCTGCCTCCGATAAACAACGATCGTGCTGATGCGATCTTGTTGTAGCCCTCGATACCTGACGCTTCCTTCTTTTCGCTCCGGTCATCAGGTCAGAGTCGATGCTTATGACTGCTGGAGGCGGATCACAGACGACGTGAAGCCGCGAACGCTGGAGCTTCGCGATTGTGAGCCATGCGGAGCCGCCTCTTGAAAAGCCGACACGCAACCGATATATATTGAGCATAGTCGAGAGCGCTGATCCGTCGGTGCGTTGAACGATTGTTTCACTCGGCTTACCGAATTGGAGCGGACCGGATGCGGTCCGCTTTTTCGTTTCAGGGGGATTCGTTGCATCTACTATATCTCGACGAGTCTGGTCACTCGCATGATCCAAGCTCCGACTTCTTTGTCCTTGCAGGCTTTAGCATATTCGAGCGCCAAACGCATTGGCTGGAAGCCCAGATAGACCCCGTAGCCGCGCGCTTCAGTTCAACCAATCCTCGAGAAATCGAGTTCCACGGAAATCCAATGCGCTCGGGCAACGGCACATGGAAAGGTGTTCCTCCCAATGACAGAGTTCAAGCCGTCGTCGATATCTTGTCGCTACTGGCCGACAAGCAGTTGCAGCTGAAGGTCTACGCCTGCGTTATCGAGAAGAAGCTCTTCTCTCCGAACGACATTCTGGCTCGGAGCTTCGAGGAGGTGGCATCGTGTTTTGATGGCTATCTGAAGACGCTTTATAAGAAAAAGAACCCCCAGCGCGGCTTGGTCATCCTCGACAAAAGCAATTACGAGGAGAAAATCCAAACCCTGTCTCATGTGTTCAAGCACGTGGGACATGCCGGTGGACAACTCCGCAACTTCGCTGAAGTGCCGCTTTTCCTGGATTCCAAGGCATCGCGCCTGATTCAGATGGCGGACTTGATCGCCTACTGGATTTTTCGTCACTTTCAGTCAGGCGACCAGCGTGGCTTCGACCTCATAATGCCCTACTTTGCCCGGTATGGCATCGGGCCAGTCTCAGGTCTGCGTTGTCATGTCTCGCAGGAGACAGAGGCGCGCCTTGCTTCGCTTCCAGTCCCAGCTCACCCTTTTCCGAAAGCAACGCCGAAAGCTATTGCCGCCGCATCCCAATTCACCACGCCTGAGGATTAAAGCTTTTTGGAGGTGCCTGCGCTCCCTCAACACGCTCTGTTTGAGCATTTTTCAGTGGAAATTCCGCGCTTTCACCTTCAACGTGTCGATATGAAGATCGGGTGTGAACATGTCCCGCGGGACGACCGGCTTTGGCCTGTCGCGTGAATCCGGCCCGCCGCCATGAGCAAATTCATCACCTCTCCCGGTCGGCAACCTGAACTCCCTATCCCGATCGGCAAGTCCAACCAGATCGCCTGAGAGATCGAAGAGTTGCTGAGCGACGAGATGCACGACCTCCCCTTCCCGCTGAATCCGCCCGTTGATCGCCATCATCGAAGATCCCAGCACGACGCGTCGGCGCTTCTCGAACAGGGTTGGCCAGACAACGATGTTGGCAGGACCCGTCTCGTCCTCGATGGTGATGAACATGACACCTTTGGCGGATCCCGGCTTCTGCCGCACCAGCACGAGTCCAGCGGTGTAAACCCATCGGCCATCCCGGGCATTCATCGCCTCGGCACAGGTTATGATGTTGCGATCCGACAGGTCCTTGCGCAGAAAGGCGACCGGATGCTGACGCAAAGTCAGCCCGATGTGGCTGTAGTCTTCAATGACGTTGTGGCCATCGGTCATCTGCCGGAGCGCGACCCCCGGCTCCTGCTGTTCGGCAATCGCCGTCGCCTCGCGTTCGGCTGCGGCTGCAAACAACGGCAAGGGCTCGTCGCGCAGCGCCTTGATCGCCCAGAGCGCATCGCGTCGTTCGAGTTTGAGCGATGGCAGGAAGGCATCGGCCTCTGCCAGCTGGACAAGCGCTTCGGTTGGAACACTCGACCGGCGCCACATATCATCGACTGAGGCGAACGCATTGTTCATGCGCGCTGCAACGATCCGCGCCGCCTCCGCAACTGCCAGTCCCCTCACCTGCCGGAAACCCAGCCGGACAGCATGTCGATCGGTAGACCCGATCCCTTCCAGCGTGCAGTCCCAGCGCGAGCGGTTGACGCAAACCGGCCTCACTTCAACGCCATGCTTGATCGCATCCCCGACAATCTGCGCCGGAGCATAAAAGCCCATCGGCTGACTGTTGAGCAGTGCCGCGCAAAAGACATCAGGGTAATGGCACTTGATGTAGTTCGACGCGTAGGCAATCAACGCAAAGGAGGCCGCGTGGCTTTCGGGAAAGCCGTAGGAGCCAAAACCTTCCAGCTGCGAGAAGGTCTTTTCGGCGAACTCGGGCGAATATCCGTTCTTGACCATGCCGGACACCAGCTTGTCCTTGAAGCGCGAGACGCCGCCGGTGAACTTGAAGGTGGCCATGGATTTGCGCAGCTGGTCGGCCTCACCACCGGTAAAGCCGGCACAGACCATGGCAACACGCATGGCGCTTTCCTGAAACAGCGGCACGCCCAGCGTCTTGCCGAGGACTGCTTCAAGTTCTGGTGTGGGATATTCGACAGGCTCCTTGCCTTCGCGACGACGGAGATAGGGATGCACCATGTCACCCTGGATCGGGCCCGGCCGCACGATCGCCACCTGCACGACCAGATCGTAGAAGGTGCGAGGTTTCAGACGCGGCAACATCGCCATCTGCGCGCGGCTTTCGATCTGGAAGGTCCCGAGCGTATCGGCTTTTCGGATCATTGCGTAGGTGGCTGCGTCCTCCTGCTCGATCGACGACAGATCTATAGTCTGGCCATTGTGTTCCCGGATGAGATCGAAGGCCTTGGCCATGCAGGTGAGCATCCCGAGCGCCAAGACATCCACCTTCATGAATTTCAGTGCCTCGACGTCGTCCTTGTCCCATTCGATGATCTGCCGGTCCTTCATCGTCGCCGGCTCGATCGGCACGAGATCGTCCAGCCGGTCATGGGTGAGGACAAAACCGCCGGGGTGCTGCCCCAGATGCCGAGGCGCACCCATCAGCTGCTGCGCGAGTTTCAGGGTAAGCGCTAAGCGCCGGTCGTCCGGGTTGAGATTAAGTTCCCTGATGTTTCGGTCGGGAACCTCTTCTGACCAGGACCACATGCCCGACGATAGCGCCTTGATCACATCCTCCGGCAGGCCGAGCGCCTTGCCGACATCGCGGATTGCGCCCTTGGCCCGGTAGCGGGTGACGGTTGCGCAGAGGGCCGCCTTGTCCTTGGTGTAGGTCTTGTAGATCCACTGAATGACCTCCTCGCGCCGTTCATGCTCGAAGTCGACATCGATATCCGGAGGCTCGTCGCGTTCCTGGCTGACGAAGCGCTCGAAGAGAAGGTCATTGGTTGAAGGATCGATCGAGGTGATACCGAGAATATAGCAGACGGCGCTGTTGGCGGCGGACCCCCTGCCCTGGCAGAGAATGCCCTGACTTCGGGCAAAACGGACGATCGAAAACACCGTCAGGAAGTAAGGCGCGTATTTCATGGTGCGGATGAGGTCGAGTTCGTGGCGAACGGTCTTTAAAACATCCGGTGGCAGGCCTTCCGGATAACGATCGGGCGCACATTCCCAGACATAATGCTCGAGCGACGCTTGGGCATCCTTGCCTGGCACAATCGCCTCCTCCGGGTATTGGTAGGTCAGCTCCTCAAGTGAGAATTTACAGCGACGCACGATTTCCAGGGTTCGCGCCAGGGCTTGCTGGTAGCGCGGAAATAGCCGCTCCATTTCCTCCGGTGGCTTGAGGTAGCGGTCGGCATGGCGCTCGCGCTCGAAACCGACATCATCAATCGTGGTGTTGTGCCTGATACAGGTGACGATATCCTGCAATTGTCGGCGGCCCGGCTCATGAAACAGCACGTCATTGGTGACGACGGTTCTGACCTTGAACCGCCCCGCCATGCTGGAAATCTCATGCAGGCGCAACTGGTCGTTCGGTCGCCGACGCAGACAGAGAGAGACGTAAGCGCGATCACCAAGCAGCTCAGCCATTTTTCGAAGCCGCGCGGCACATGTGGCATCCGGCAGATCCGGCACCAGAATGCCGATCATACCCTCAGAATAGGCGACGATATCGTCCCAATGCAGGATACAGTTGTTCTTGCCGCCACGCGACTTGCCGAGCGTGATCAGCCGAGTCAGACGCGAATAGGCGGATCGATCCATCGGATAGACCAGAAGCGACATGCCATCGGCGAGATCGAGACGACAGCCGACGACCAGGCGCAGACCGGTGGCGCGGGATGCTTCCAGCGCACGGACGATGCCTGCCAGCGAATTGCGATCGACAACGCCGAGTGCATCGATACCGAGCCGTTTCGCTGTCTCGAACAGTTCGTGTGCCGAGGAGGCGCCGCGCAGGAAGCTGAAGTGGGTCGTGACCTGCAGCTCGGCGTAGCTCATGCGAAGATCCCGTGGCAGAACCAGCGATGGGACCCGGTCTCAGGATCAACACCGTCGCCAGAGCGAAACACCCACAGGCGTTCACCGGATTCGTCCTCAATAACAAAGTAATCGCGGACAGCTTCCATCTCCGCGTCGCGTTGCCACCACTCCCCAAAAATGCGTTCCGGGCCATCGGCGCGCTTGACTTTGCGGCGTCTGCCACGCCAGACGATGGAGACCGGAGGGCGGTCCGGCATCAGCGCGATTGCCTCGATCAGCTCGGGTCGGGGCAAGAGCCGGACCGGCCGGCGCCAATGGCTGACCCAGGCAATGGCGATCGGTTCAGCCACAGGGCTGATCCGCTTCACGGAGCGTTCCGGCACATCTGAGGCGACCGGTGCGACGCGGTAGACCCGCTGGCCTCGGTTTCCATAGATGTCGATCAGCGGCGTCACGTCGGTGATATCATCCTCAATAAGGGCAGAGGCTTTCTGCGCCTCCTCCAATGCCTCGGCCAGAACCGCAACAAGGGTAAGCTTCTCGATCCCGAAACCCGGCTCGATCTTTTCCGTCCGGTCCCGAAACAGTTTCGTCAGCCAGGCGACATCGCGGGCGGGTTTGGCGGTGCCTGCGCGGATTGCCTGTCTGGTACCGTCGACCTTCTCGACAATCAGGTCGGCTCGGCGCACACCGAGGCCGCGCTTCTGAAGCTCATCGACCAGCTGGACGACGAGGCGGCCGACATATTTGTTGATCGTTTCGGCAGCGCCAATCGGTTCAGCGAAGGCTTTCGAGACTTCGATCAGCTCAGGCGTTCGAATCGGCTCGATAGGTTCGGCGATACGGCAGAGCATCTGGTCGAGACGGCGGCCGATCTCCGGACCAAAGCGCAAAGTCAGTGGTGCACGTGGCGTGTTGAGAAGCTCGCCAATGGTCTGGAAGCCGAGAATGCGAAGATCGCTTACGATCTTGGACGCAAGGCGCAGCAGAGAGATCGACAGTTTTTCCACCGCCCGGACTGTCTCGCCTGACGGAACGATGATCGTGTCGCGGTTGATGGCGCGAGCGCAGGCATGGGCTGCACCCCAGCTGTCGGCGACCGCTACACGGGCAGTCAGCTTCCTGCCCAGAAACTGGTTGGCGATCTTTGTCACCATTGGCAGCTCGCCGCCCTGCAGGTGGTCGGCGCCTTCGGTATCCATGACAATGCCATCGATCCCGTCAACGGCGACGATCGGCGAATAGATCGTCAGCGCCCAGAGCGTGATGCGTTCGAGAGCGACGCGATCGGCTGCGGGATCTGCTTCAACCATCATCAGGCCGCGAAACAGCGACTGCGCCTTCGCCGCCGCCATGCCGACATGCACGCCTGCCTTTCTCGCAGCCGGGTCGGAAGCCGAAACCCATCGCTTGGAACCGCTTTTGGCGATTACCGCGATTGGCTGTTCAGGCGGAATGGAGGGATCGGCTCGACGAATGCGATCCGTCGGCAGATCCGGAAGATAAATGGATACGACCCTTGTCATCACACGCTCTCACGAGAAACTCAGCACACTCACCCGCTTTCACGCGCATCAATTCCAGAAACCATTGAGGCCTGCCCACCCCCGGTACTGGCAGCTCCTCGGACGGTATCACACTCACCCGCCATCTGGTGGTTGACGCCGTCGGCTGGCCAAAATCATTCGCCTCCGTCTGCCTTCGCCATCGGCGGACAGCAAGCGCCATGGTCCCGGTTCGCTCGGCGGCGAGCTGCAGGCGTCGGGAACTGACCATCGGCAGGCGGACAAGTTCGCCGACTACTGCCCCGAGACCGCCAAACGAGAGCCCCTCCTCCATATTGGCCAGCACATCCTCTTCCCTGTCGGACTCCACGAAGATGACGCGGTCGGGATGAAGGCCGACCTGGGCAAGCGCCGGAAAAAACAGATCCGGTCGCGTCAGACACCAGATAACGGGGCCTCTGGTTCGCGCGGCTATGCCGGCGATAAAAAGCGCGGCAGCCGCGCCGTCTACGGTGCCCGAACCGCCGCCCGCAAACTCATGCAGGGCTCCATAGGCAAGGCCCCCGCCAGGCAAGGCCGCATCGATCTCCGGAACACCGAAGGCGAGCGTTCCGGCCCGTTTCGCGGCTCCGCCCTCCATCGAGGCAATGCGGTCACGCAAGTCGCAGATCACATCTAAGACCCCTCCAGGGACCCCGGGGGTACGGGCAGCAGTCATCGTTCACGGCTCCCTTCAAGGTCGTGTTCAAAGGATCGACATCATGTCGTACGGGCTATTTGTTCTTTGTTTGTTCTAACGATGCAAAAGAGTCAAGCAACACATGGTTGAGGAATATTATCCCAGCATTAGCAAAACCGAATATTCGGAAAGGATTCAAGGATATAGACATCACTACAATTTTTGCGGCACTTCGCTCTTGTCGGGCTCCAGATGGTGGATAGTGGGGATATATGAGCGGCGTCACAATGTTCTTAAGGTTTTCGTGCTGAAGTCTCGCCATGACGAAGCCACCGAGATCAAAGCCGCTCCTTCGTGATATCGAAGCCCCGATCCGCTCAAAGCCGCATCGGAAGCGTAATCCTGCACAGCCACAGCTTCTGTTCGATCCGATGCCCGACCGCCTCGAGCCGACGCTTGCGCAATTGAAGGCCCATCCGCCACAAGGCGATCAATGGAGCTGGGAGCTGAAATGGGACGGCTATCGGCTGGCGGTCCACATCGAGCCGACAGGTGTGCGCATCCTTACCCGCGGGGGTCATGACTGGACGCACCGGTTTCCGGCGATCGAACAGGCTGCCCGAGCGCTTGGCCCGGCAACGATGATCATCGATGGCGAGGCGGTGGTGCTGGACGAAGAAGGACGGCCGGATTTCGGGCTGCTTCAGATGTCGTTGGGGGCTTCGGGCAAGGCGGCCGGAAATCGAGCATCTGAAGCCGTCCTCTACGCTTTTGATCTTATGTACCTCGACGGCCACGATCTGCGGGAGATGGAATACCGATCACGCCGGCATCTTCTCGAGGATACGATAAAGGCGAATGACGGCGCCGTCCGTCTATCGGAAACACTCGACGCTGACCCCAACGTCCTGTTGGAGCATGTCCGCAGCCTTGGTCTGGAAGGCATCGTTGGCAAGCATCTGGATCAGCCCTATCGTTCCGGTCGCACCGGCGACTGGGTGAAGATCAAATGCATCGAGAGCGAAGCGTTCATGGTCGTCGGCTATGAACCGTCGGCGGCATCGCCGGGTGGGTTTGGCTCACTGGTGCTTGCTGCCTACGGCGGCCACGATCTCGTCCATGTTGGGAGCGTCGGCACGGGATTCAAGGAAGCCGAGATGACCAGACTGCGCAAGATGCTGGACAGGCTGCGCTGGAAACGAAAGCAGCCGCCTTTACCCTTTCCCGAAAAATCAGACATTGTCTGGGTCGATCCGACCTTAATCGCCGAGATCGAGTTCCGGGCGTGGACCGGAGACGGCAAATTGCGGCATGCCTCCTACAAGGGCCTGCGGGAACGTCAGGACAATGCCGACGTTTACAGGCTCGACTAGCGTCTCAGGCGGAACTCAACCGTCAAACTGCATTCGGTCGCAACGGAGGAATTGCTGCCATGTGCAATCTTTATCGCATGGAAGACAAGGACTGGGTTTCGAAATGGGCCCAGGATGCCGAAAGCTTTATTAACCTGATGCCGGCGTATCAGATGAACCCCGACCAGCTGGGGCCGATAGTCCGTAACACGGCTGACGGGAAGAAGCAGCTCGTGCACGCCCGCTGGGGCCTGCCCTCGCCTCGCTTCGCCTTGGAAAAAGCGGCCAAAGCCAAGGCCGAGAAACTCGCAGCCAAGGGCAAGCCCTTCGATCTTGAAGAACTGATCCGCATAGAGCCCGACCGCGGCACGACGAACGTCCGCAAGCTCAATTTCCCGCACTGGACGCGATGGTTCGGCGTGGAGCACAGGTGCCTCGTCCCGGTCACAAGTTTTGCCGAACCGGATCCGGCAAGCAAAGAGGACGGTGGCAATGTGCCCAATGCATGGTTTGCGCGCGACGAGGCAAAATCGCTGATGTTCTTCGCCGGTATCCACGTGCCGCAATGGAAAAGCGTCCGCAAGGTGAAGGATGGAATGACCACGGACGATCTCTATGGCTTCCTGACCACGGATCCGAACGATCTTGTGAAGCCAATCCACGAAAAGGCCATGCCTGTATTGCTGCTAACAAAGGAAGAGACCGACATCTGGATGCGAGCGCCTTGGGAGGAAGCAAAGCACCTCGCCCGCCCACTACCAAACGATGCGCTCATCATCCTGTCACGTGAGCCCTACGGATCTTCAATCGTATCGAAATCTGGCGAGCCGGTGGAGCAAGACGGTCTGGTGTAACCCATTAGCCGTTTCGCTCGGCAGGAGCACTCCACAATCGGGTCAACCACCGCGGCGCCGTTGTGCGAGAACATGATTTCAATTTAACGTCGTCCCTCTCTTCGCAGTAGCTCAGCCTTCCGCTCGATTCCCCAGGTATAGCGGAATGACGCTCCATCTTTTCTCACAACACGGTGGCAGGGAATAGCGATGGCGAGTGGATTGCTCGCGCAGGCGCTAGCCACAGCCTTACCGGCCTTCGGATATCCAACCCTCGCTGCGAGATCTTCATAGCTGATGATCTCGCCCGGAGAAATATCTCGCAACGCCAGCCAGACGCGACGCTGGAAGGTAGTCCCACGCAGGTCGAGCGGCAAGTCGAAGCCGACCTCCGGGCGCTCAACCATTCCAACAACCTTGGCGACGGTATCCTCGTATCGTTCGTCCCCTCCGACAAAGTTCGCGTTTGGAAATCGATCCTGAAGATCTGTCAGGAGGGCGGCAGGATCATCCCCAAGGAGAATTGCCGCAACGCCCTTGGCGCTCGATGCAACCAGGATCGCCCCAAGCGATGTCTGGCCGACTGCAAAGTGCAGCGTTTCCCTGCGCCCGCCCGCCCTGTAGTCTGCCGGAGCCATTCCGAGCGCGCGGCTGCATACCGCGTAGAACCTTCCGCTGGAACCGTATCCTGCGTCATAGAACGTCGATGTAATGGTCCTGCCCGGTTTTAGTCCTTCGCGGACGAGTTGAGCCCTCCTCTCGAGCATGTATGCTCGCGGGGTCATTCCAGTGTGTGCACGGAACGTTCGGTGGAAGTGCCCTTCACTGACGCCGAGCGCATGCGCGAGCGCCGCGACGGTCGGCGAGCTGTCTCCGGCATCAATCAGCCTGCACGCCTCAGCCACCAGATCGGCATTCCTCCTTGCGAATTCCTCATCATTGGGACGGCATCGCAGGCACGGGCGAAAGCCTGCTCTTTGTGCGTCGGAGACGCACCCGAACCAGCGCATGTTCTCTGGCCGGGGAGGACGGGAGATGCAGGTCGCCCTGCAGTAGACGCCGGTTGTGAGGACGCCGCGGAATGCGAGCGCTGTCGCTTCGGTCAGAACTTCCGCGGCATCCGTCATCAGCCGGCGCTCCTCTGCATCGAGCCAAACGGGTTGTCGATGAGGTAACGCCACAGGCCGTCCGGCCCGCGGCGGGCGATGTCCGTCGCAGTGGCTACCATGTTGATCTCGGTCCCATCCTTCGCGGTGCCGATGTACGACCAGTCGAGGATGAGAGAGGCGACGTCGCCGGCGACGAACAGGTGGCGCTGGGTGATCGACATCTGAAGGCCGAGGCTAAAGTACTTGGCAAGCTCCTTGCCGATTGCGTCTTTGCCCACGTGAGCGACGCCCGCGGCGTCAACGATCAAACCTTCCGGGTCGTAGAAGCCGAGCATGGTCTCGACGTCGAGCGAGTTCAGATGGGCGAGAAGCGCCGGGACGATGCCTTCCGGCGTCGAGGAGAGTGCGAGCTTGGTGGTCATTCGTTGTCCTTTGTTGTTGTTCTGCTCCTGCGAGCGTCCTGACTATGGCGAGGCACCAAGGCGTCGAAACTCCGCTTTCTGATCTGATATTCGGAATTTCGAGCGCGCCACGTGATCGGGGATTGACACCCAACCAGATCATAGACATTTTATATCCACGATTAGGAGATGCAAGATGAAACTGAGCGAAGGCGTTGAGCAGGCCATCCACTGCACGGCATTTCTGGCAGGCCTGTCGGAAGACGGCGTACTGTCGGCGGCAGCCCTTGCGGAATTGCACGGCGTTTCGACCAGCTATCTGCTGAAGCACCTGCAGGCGCTGTCCGGCGCGGGCATCGTCGCGACGACGCCGGGACCGAAGGGTGGCTATCGGCTGGAGAAAGCGCCGAAGGACATCAGCCTCCTCGACATCGTCCTCGCAGTCGAAGGACCGGCACCTGCTTTTCGTTGCGCCGAGATCCGCCAGCGTGGGCCGAACCCTTTGCCGCAGCGCTACTTCACCAAGCCCTGCCAGATCAACGCCGCAATGCTGAAAGCCGAGAAGGCTTATCGCGCAGAACTCGCCAAGGTGTCCGTCGCGGAGCTTCTGGCGGACCTCGGTGCAGACGACGACGGCGGTATCGCCGCCCGCGGATGCGCCTACCTTGAACTCCACGAACGCAAGACGGGCAATCGCGCCTCGTCATAGGAGGAATCACCATGACCAAGATGAAGAAGGTCGTCGTCATCGGCGGCACGGGCCTGATCGGCTCGAAGGCAGTGAAGTTGCTACAGGACGCCGGCCACGAAGCCGTCGTCGCAAGCTCCCGCAACGGGATCAATGCCTACACAGGCGAAGGACTGGCCGACGCGCTAGCGGGCGCCGACGCCGTCATCGACGTTTCCAACATGATGTCGTTCGACAAGACTGTGATAACCGACTTCTTTGGAACGTCGAGCAGCAACCTGACGATCGCAGAAAAGGCCGCGGGCGTACGCCACCACGTCGTCCTTTCCATTGTCAACGCTGACCAGCTCGCGGCCAATCCCTACATGGCCGGCAAGCTGGCGCAGGAGGAGACCGTCGCGGCGTCGGGCCAAGGGTACACCATCGTCCGCGCGACGCAGTTCCATGAGTTCATCGAGACCCTGGCCGGCGCTTATGCGGCGGACGGCGCAGTGAAAGTGCCGGATACCGACTTCCAGCCGATCGCGGCCGACGACGTCGCCGCTGCTCTGGTGGAGGCCGCGCTCGGCGAGCCGAAGAACGGAACCGTCGACCTTGCCGGACCTGAACGGGGACCGTTCGAATCTTTCATCCGGACTTATCTTGATGCCAGGGGCGACGCTCGTCCGGTCAAAGCCGACGAGGCCGTCGACTACTTCGGCGCTCCCGTTGTCGCCGGCTCACTGGTTCCCGGCGGGGACTACATCAAGGGCCGGATCACTCTCACAGAATGGCTCAAGGCATAGGCAGAGAGGCACATCATGAAGACCATCTTCTATGCCGCTACGGCACTTGCGGTCGCTCTGGCCACAGCTTCCGCTCATGACGTCGTCAAGCCTGGACTTGTGTACGACACGAAGGACGCAAATGTGACGCTGGTTTACGAGCATCCCCTCCCGGACGTTCCAGGCAAGAGCGTCAAGGGCGTGCTCGTCGAGTACGGCCCCGGCGGCTACAGCTCCGCCCATACGCACGCAAAATCCGCCTTGATCTATGCGACGGTTCTCGAAGGCGCGATCCTGAGCGCCGTGAACGGTGGCGAGACGAAGACCTTCATCGCCGGTCAGAACTTTACCGAGCTGCCGGGCGACCATCACGACGTCAGCGCCAACGCCAGCAAGACCGAGCCGGCGAAGCTCCTCGCCGTCTTCGTCGTCGACACCGATGACGACGCCCTGACGACGCCGCGCAGGCCGTAGCGCTAGCTACCAGACCTACCTCCTCAACTACTGCACAAGCAACGACGGTTTACCCGGCGAACGGAGAACCGTGTCCACGAGAAAGGAAAACGATATGACCCGCATGAACTGGTCCGAAGTCGCCCCCGACGGCGCAAAGGCACTCTTCGGCGTCCATCACTACGTTACCAAGAAGACGAACCTGCCTGAAGAGCTGATTCATCTCGTCTTCCTGCGCGTGTCGCAGATCAACGGCTGCGCCCATTGTATCGACATGCATAGTCGCGATCTGCGCAAGACGATGTCCGTCGATAAGATCACGCTTGTTCCGGTCTGGGACGAAGTGCCCCAGCTGTTCAACGATCAGGAACGGGCCGCTCTCGCCTGGGCCGAGGAGGTGACCAACGTCAGCCAGACCCGCGCCTCGGACGAGGCTTATGCCGCGGCCGCGTCAGCCTTCGAACCGAAGGATCTCGTTGATCTGACGATAACGATCGCCGCGATGAACGCCTTCAATCGCTTGGGCGCGCCATTCCGGCTTCCGGTGGCGGCCAAGGCCTGATCAGCGTCCGGTCATCGCTCGACGAGCACCCTGCCGGTCCGGACAGGTCGACAGGGTGTTCTGCTCACAGAGGCAATCCCAGCAACCGCGTCGCGATCTCCCAGAGGCGGACCGCGTTGTCCTCATCAACGGCGTATCTCGCCACGCCTTTGAAGGGCCCAGGTCCCCGCTCGTCAACGACCGAGGCCTCCTGGCAATCGTCGAAATATCTACCGGAAATGCCTTCGACGAGCGGCGAACCCGCCAGCAGCACCGACGTGGCTGCCCCCTGCTCTATTGTCTTGCGCAAATGCTCGGGGGTTCGCAGGCCTCCGGTGTGCTTCTGAAGCCCCGTGGCAATCGCTCCGGGATTGAGCGCGTTGGACGTTATCCCGTCGCTGGCCCAGTTTTTGGTGATCCCAACGGACAGCAGGATGCAGGCTGTCTTCGATTGCCCATAAGCAAGCAGCGGATCGTATGGAATGAAGCGGAAGTCCGGATCGTCCCAGAACACGGGCGCGAACAGGTTGCCAGTCGAGGAGACGGAAACTACACGGGCACCATTTGCCTTGGCTAGATGCCGTCGCAGCGCTAGCGTGAGTGCGAAATGCCCCAGATAGTTCGTCGCGAACTGCATCTCCCGTCCTTCCGCAGTCCGCTGGATTTCCGGAATGGCCATGACGCCCGCATTGTTGACGAGAAAGTGCAAAGGCTCGTTCCAGTTCTCCGAGAATTCCTGCACGGAAGACAGATCCGCGAGGTCGAGGCGCCGAACGCGCAGTTGAGCCTCGGGCATACTCTTTTTCAGCTCAGCGACTGCCTTCTCCGCATCGCCCGGACGCCGGGCCGCGATCGTCACGGCGGCGCCCGCGGCGGCTAGAGCGCGGCTGGTCTCTAACCCAATACCGCCCCCTCCTCCGGTAACGATGACGTTGCGGCCTTGAAGATCGACGCCTTTCAGAACGTCGGCGGCCGTAGATGAAAAGCCGAACGGTATCGGTAAAGTCATGGTCGTACTCCTTCAGTAATCGACTTGTCCCGAAGATAAGCGCATGGCATTCATGAACTAGATGACCACCGTTACACGCAATGATGAGATAATTCGAACAGTGGGCTTGCTCCCTCCTGGCGAGCTAGCGGCCTTCCTTGCCGTCGCCGAGCACGGAGGTTTTCGCGCTGCGTCCCGAGTTCTGGGCCAGACGGCGTCGGCGTTGAGCCACGCAGTCGCCGGACTGGAGAGACGTCTCAAAGTGAAGCTCTTCCACCGTTCGACGAGGAACGTCTCGCTGACGGAGCCTGGGCGGAGACTTGCGGAGCGGCTCATGCCGGCGCTTAGCGAAATCGGAATGGCGGTCGAGGAGCTTCACGACCAAGCCGCCTCGCCGTCCGGGCTTGTACGGATCAACTGCGACGCCAACGCCGCCGAGCAGGTGCTAATGCCGCTGTTGACGCGCTTCGTGAAGCTGCAGCCGGCAATGCGCTTCGAAATCCGGTCCGAAGGGCGACTGGTCGATATCGCCGAAGGAGGTTTCGACTGCGGCATCCGCGCGGCGGAACTCGTCCCCGGCGAGATGGTCGCAATCCCGATCGGTCCAGACCAGCAGCACATCGTGGTGGCATCGCCCGCCTATCTCGACAATGCGCCGCTTCTCGAAAGTCCGTCGGATCTCTCGCTTCACCAGTGCATCCAGCTCCGCATGGCGGGCGGGTCGATTTATCGCTGGGAGTTTCAGCGCCGGGGCGAGGATGTCGTCGTGGCGACGACCGGCAACCTCGTGGTCGACCAGTCCCGACTTCTTCTGGCCGCGGCTCTGGACGACAGAGGTGGCTCGGTTTGTCTGAACAGTTTCGGGCGTTTTTCTAAGTGGATTTCCGCCTCGATTATGCCGCCACCATCATTGGTGCCAGCGCGTTGAAGT
>NZ_JAQKGP010000111.1:0-411 GCF_027956525.1 Agrobacterium sp. ST15.13.013 | reverse complement strand
TTGACCCGCGACGCCATCGCCGAGATGTGGGACGAGCTGCAGGAAGAAGATGAGCAATAATATGTGATGCAAATCACCATATGAATGCAACTGAAAGAAAGTTCATTCATATACTGTGTTTTAGATCGCATTCTTCCGGCGCGTATCTGCTAGGATACGCGCCATGAACATACTCTTCGCAATCTCATTAACGACAGGCATCCTCTCCGGGATTTGGGGGTGGGTGGCGGTCGCTCTCGGCCTGCTGAGCTGGGCCGGATGCCTCGGCTGTACGGCCTATTTCGCCTGCCCGCAGGGCGGCTTGAAAGGGCTGGCCATCTCGTCCTGCACGGTGATGAGCGGCGTGGCCTGGGCGTTAGTGATTATCCACGGTAGCGCGCTGGCGCCACAGGTGCAGATCCTCAGCTATAT
>NZ_JAQKGP010000110.1:0-411 GCF_027956525.1 Agrobacterium sp. ST15.13.013 | reverse complement strand
CCAAGTGCGCAGGGGCTTCTTGTCTCCGCTTTCCACCGCTTTCTCTACCTTCTTCAGCAAGTGCAGGTCAATAAAAGGACCTTTCTTGAGAGAACGTGGCATGGCTTATCCTCTAAAATTATTTGCTACGGCGACGTACGATGAATTTATCAGTACGCTTGTTGCTGCGGGTCTTCTTACCTTTGGTCTGCAGGCCCCACGGGGATACCGGGTGCTTACCAAAGTTACGACCTTCACCACCACCATGTGGGTGGTCTACTGGGTTCATCGCAGTACCGCGAACGGTAGGACGAACACCACGCCAGCGTGCAGCACCTGCTTTACCCAGAACGCGCAGCATATGCTCAGCATTGCCAACTTCGCCCAGAGTCGCGCGGCAGTCTGCTTCGACTTTACGCATTTCACCAGAAC
>NZ_JAQKGP010000109.1:0-414 GCF_027956525.1 Agrobacterium sp. ST15.13.013 | reverse complement strand
TCAATAGCCTGCGTCGATGCTAAATCGAGATGGTTGGTTGGCTCATCCAACAAAAGCAGCTGGGCAGGCTCGCGTCGCCAGAGCACGCACGCCAGCGCCGCTTTCAGGCGCTCGCCGCCGCTGAGCGCCGACAGCGGCAGAGTGACCTTATCCGCGCCCAGCTGGAGCTGCGCCAGGCGGGTGCGCAGGAGGCCCTCATCCAGTGGGGTATCTTCCAGGCGCAGGTGCGCCATGACCGACAGGGATAAAGCCAGCAGCGTCAGATGTTGATCGAGGTAAGTGGAGCTCAACGAAAGCCGGACATAGCCTGACGAGGCCTGCTCCAGCCCCAACAGAGTTTTCAGCAAAGTGGTTTGGCCACAGCCGTTTGGACCCTTTAGCGCGATGCGCATCGGGCCATCGATACGCCAGTTA
>NZ_JAQKGP010000108.1:0-418 GCF_027956525.1 Agrobacterium sp. ST15.13.013 | reverse complement strand
GATAAAAAAATTCTTACGCTCTTGCAGCGTAATAATCGCTTGTCGCAACGGGAGATCGCCGATCGGATCAGCTTGTCTCCTTCGGCAGTCAATCGGCGTATCGCTGCACTGGAGGATGCAGGGGCGATTAAAGGCAGTGTTAGCTTAGTGGACGCCAGTAAAGTGGGAAGACCAATCACCATTATGGTGCAGGTGACCATTGAGAATGAACGTCTCGATCTGCTTGAGGAGGATAAACAGCGTTTCGTAACCTGTCCGCAAGTGCAGCAGGTCTACTATGTCACTGGCGACTTCGATTTCCTGCTCGTGATCAACGTCCGTGATATGGCGGAATACGAAGCGCTAACCCGTGAACTCTTTTTTGCCTCGGGAAATATCAAGTCTTTCCGGACCATCGTGTCGATGCAAAATGCGAAGC
>NZ_JAQKGP010000107.1:0-419 GCF_027956525.1 Agrobacterium sp. ST15.13.013 | reverse complement strand
TAGAGACTTCGTTCGGCGCAAGTGTTCCGTTCGCCTGAGGCGGCTGCTCGGTCTGCGTCGGCTGCGGCGCAGCACCTTCAGATGTGGACTGAGCGGGTGCAGGCTGGTTCGATGGCGGCTGGGCGGGTGTGGCAGCCGGCTGTTCCGGTGTGGTTGCGGAAGGCGGGGTGACAGGCTGGAGCGCCGGAGCGCTTGGCGTCGCGGGAGTTTCCACCGGCGGCTGGGCAGGCTGAACCGTTTCCGCCTGAGGTGCAGGCTGGGCCTGGGGTTCGGATGCTGTCTGAGCCAAAACCGCGCCGGCGCTCAGCCCGGCCAGCAGGGTAACTGCCGCAGCAAGGGAAACGTGCCGTGTTTTGTTTGCCCTGTTGAAGGATGCGGAAGAAGTGGAGGTCTCAGCTGACATAATTTTTATCCCGGAT
>NZ_JAQKGP010000106.1:0-419 GCF_027956525.1 Agrobacterium sp. ST15.13.013 | reverse complement strand
AGATAGGCGCAGACATAGAAGCTCACAGCTGGTGAATAGTCATTACGCAATAGCTGAGCTCGCGCTACTGACGCCAGATGGGGTCAGCTTGCCGCTTACGATTGAACGGTTCGGCCAGATGATCCTCCAAATGAGCAATCACCCGTCTGAGCCTGTAGCCCGGCAACGCCGCCTGACGATCACTCTTCCCATCAGTCGAGGCGTAGTTTCGTATCAGATGGACGGCGAGACTTTGGGCAAGCCCGTTGACATACAACTGGCTCCCGCCGTCTTCCGCCGTAAGCTCTTGATTGTTGGTTTCCACGCGGAACTGAGCCGGTGGGGGTGCGGATAAAAAGTTGGACTGTTTTAAATGCTCAGGCCGAGGCTCTTACGATATTCGACCGGGCTGAGCGATCCCAGCGATATCTTGATGCGCT
>NZ_JAQKGP010000105.1:0-422 GCF_027956525.1 Agrobacterium sp. ST15.13.013 | reverse complement strand
TCGCTGCCGGCAAGTACGAGCAACAGTCTTTCCGATGTTTTCCGGCTGACGCGGCGGCGCAGCGTTCAACTGGGGATGCTGGCAATCCTGTTGCTGATGACAGGGCATTTTGCCGGCTCGGTCTATGTGCGTCCCTTCCTCGAACAGGTGACGCTGCTTGACACCACGCCGATTGCCCTCGCCCTGCTCGGCTTTGGCGTTGCTTCCGTGATCGGCAATGTGCTGGGGGGCCGGATGGCTGACACCAGTATCCGCCTCGCACTCATCGTTACCGCCGCCCTGATGGCATTCGCGACGATTGCCCTCGTTGTCTGGGGTGTTCACAGCGGCGCCGCATTCGCGCTCGTCGCGCTTTGGGGCCTTGCCTTCGGCATGGCGCCCGTGGTGCTGCCGACCAATCTTTCCCGCGGTGCACCCGATGC